>DBOA01000153.1 GCA_002299195.1 Sphingomonadales bacterium UBA658 | reverse complement strand
GATATTGTCTACGGTGTCGCGCGCCATGGCTCCGCTTTCCTGACAAAGACAGTTGCGGACACCATGACGGCACCAGCCATCACCGTTGCGCCCAATACGGCAATCCTGTCAGCTTTATCGCTGATGACGAAGCGACGCATTCGCCACCTTCCCGTAATGCAAGGGGATGACCTTGTCGGCTTTGTCTCAATTGGCGATTTGGTGAAGCACCGTATCGACAAAATTGAGGCCGAAGCCTCCGCAATGCGGGATTATATTAGCATGGCCTGACCATCACTTGGGCGAGGCGCTGGCTGCCTTCCCCGGTTAATCCGATAATTATCCGGGATTGGCAGGCGACGTTGTTGGTCCTACCGGAATTGGGGCATACTTCATATTCCAGTCGGCCAGATCGCGTTCATATTTCACATATGCATCGTAAAAATTGACAAACACGCGATCAATATCGGCGAGGCCGCCAATTGCATATTCGGGCAATGCACCTGTGGGGACGGTATTGGCCTCACTCAACTTGCGCAGCGCCATGTCACAATATTGGGCGCGGACGGGCGGCAAGGCGAAATAGTTATACAAATCGGTCATACGCGTATCGCGAACCCGCAGACCATTTTGTCCAGGATAACGGGAAACATATTCCCGGTCGACCGCTTTGCTGGTTTTCGACAAGATCGCCTTATGAATGACGATGAACTTGTTATACTCGGTCGCGATTTGACCCCATATAGGCCCTTGGCAATTCAATGCCGCGACGTTCAAAGCGGACCGAAAATGCCAGATTTGTTCATCACGGCTTAAACCACGGTTGGGCGTTACGCGAATGCCATCAAGCCCGACCGGCGGGATCGTCATCGACAGCGCCGCGCCACCCGGTGGCAAAGGCATAGCGGGCGGCGGCGGTGCAGGAAGTGGAATGGGTGTAGGTACGACTTTTACTGGAGCTGGGGCGCAAGCTGCAACCGCAGTCACCATGATGATGGCAGCTAGATTCTTTATGCCCCGACGCATTTGCTCTCTCCGATTTGCTATTCCTGATTCCAACAGGATTTTCGTTCGAATGAAAAGCCCTGTTCGACCAAATCCCAAAGAAAATGGCCCAGTGGTTTCCCACCGGGCCATATTGTGGCGTTCAAACTGAACAGCCGATGACTTATTCGCGGTTACCGAGGAAGCTCAGTAAAAACTGGAACATGTTGATGAAGTCCAGATATAGCGTCAGTGCGCCCATGACTGCAGCCTTGCCGATCATTTCGGTACCCTGAAGGTAGAAATATTCGCTTTTGATACGTTGCGTATCATAAGCGGTCAGACCAGCGAAGATAAGCACGCCTGCGCAGCTGATAACCCAACCCAAAGTGTCGGAGCCGAGGAAGATGTTGACGATCGACGCAACAATCAAGCCGACCATACCCATTACAAGGAAGCTTCCCCAGCCACTGATGTCTTTCTTTGTTGTGTAAGCCCACAGGCTCAGTCCAGCGAAAGCCGCTGACGTTGCAAAGAAAGTCTGCGCGATGGACTCACCGGTAAACATCATGAAGATGCGTGCCAGTGACAGGCCCATCAATACCGCAAAACCCCAGAACATAGCCTGAAGCGTGGCAGCAGAAAATTTACCTTGGCCAAAGCTCATCGCCATTACGACGACCAGTGGCGATAAAATGATTACCCAGCTCATCAGGCTTGGGTTCACCATCAGATTTCGTGCCAGTTCGGTCTGTGCAAACAGCATCGCAACGATGCCCGTCAGCAAGACGCCTGACGCCATATAGTTATAAACCTTGAGCATGTGCGAACGCAGACCAGCGTCAAAAGTGACATCGCCGGCGCGTGTACCTACACCTGCAAGACTTGACTGGGTCCCGGTTACCCGTGGATCGGACCACTGTGCCATGACTTAATTCTCCTCAAAACACGGCAAGATAGCCGCTGGACCAGTATATTGGAGGAATTTGTTCCAGATTCAAGCGAAACACGACACGCCGCATTGCGATTTTTTTCATTGCTACTGCTCGGCATTGGCTTTGAGCAATGCGGTCTGGGGGGCCGCACTATTCCGCCAAACTAGGTCCTGACCCTAGGTCCGCGCATTCTGTGCGACGAGTTGAAGGGCAATTATCGTTGCGCAGATTGCCTGTTCTGCTAGCCATAGCAGCAGAAGGCGACAACCGCGATTGAGGGAGAGCAAGGTGAGTGTGACGGTCGAAGGCGAAAACAACGGCGCTATTTCCCCGCAAGCAGAGGTTAAATCGCCTGAGGCCAGCAGCTACAGCTGGTATGTGCTGATTGTCCTTGTAATCGTCTACATACTCAACTTCATCGATCGCCAAATCCTCAGTATTTTGGCCGTAGATATTAAAGCAGACCTTGGCCTGACCGATGCCGACATGGGCTTTTTGGGTGGCGCAGCTTTCGCGGTTTTTTATGCTTTATTCGGTATTCCATTGGGGCGGCTTGCCGATAATTGGAGCCGCGTAAAGCTTCTATCTATTGGCCTTGCCTTATGGTCGATCATGACCGCCCTGTCCGGCTTTGCGCGCAATCAGGTGGA
>DBOA01000133.1 GCA_002299195.1 Sphingomonadales bacterium UBA658 | reverse complement strand
CATTATCCGCCGACCGAGCTTGCGGCGAACAATGCACGCCGCGAAATCGCGCCTGAGGAAGACTATGTCGACGATAACAGCGCGCGTGAGGCACATAAGCTTGCCAAGCTTGGCGTGCCGGTGGCGATCGGCGCGCATGGTCAGGAAGCGGGCATCGCCGCGCATTGGGAGCTTTGGTCCTTCGTTCGCGGTGGCATGTCGCCAATCGAGGCATTGGCCGCAGGCACAATCGAGTCCGCCCGTTCGCTGGGCTATGACAAGGATGTCGGCTCCATCGCCGCAGGCAAGCTTGCCGACCTCGTCGTTCTCGACGCCGACCCAAGCGCGGATATCCGCAATTCGGACAAGGTCGCCAAGGTTATGATCGGCGGCCGTTTATATGATGCGGCCACGCTGAATGAAGAAGTCACCGGCACACGCAAACGCATGCCTTATTATTGGGAGTGAGGTCAGCCCGGTGAACGCAATTTTCTGGCCCGGGCAAATAGGCCCGGGCTGGAAAATGGTTCAAACATCTCGTCCGCGCTTTCGGGATCAAGCGCGGCATAGGCCCGCCGGTTGCCGGCCTATATTATCCCAAATCACCTCAGAACAAAAAAGCTGACTCCACATCCATGAAAAATGGACTATGGAACAAAGCATGAACAAAAAGCCGAATCACATACAGCCGACTTTACCGGCTGGTGCGTTTCCATCTGTGCAAGGAATGTGGAAGCAACACCAGCCGGATGCCGCGCAATCATTGCTGCCCATAGGTGCGCCTTATGTCGACGAACGGCTGCGCGGTGGCATAACGCAGGCAGGGCTGCATGAATTTTTTGGTGGCGCAAAAGCCGACTCACATGCCGCCGCCGCCTTTGCGCTTTTGCTGGCATGGCGGCTGCCGCAAAGCGATGCTGGTATCTTCTGGATATCAGGGGACAAGGAACGCCAGACATCGGGTCGGCTCTACCCTTATGGGTTGTCGGCAATGGGCGGCGACCCCGCGCGCATGTTGCTGGTCCAGACAGCCGATTTGCGCGACGCCTTGCGGGCTGCAGCGGATGCCATCCGGTCGAAAGCCGCGAGCGCGGTCATATTGGAAACGCACGGCAATGCCCGGTTGGTGGATTTGACCTCGACCCGGCGGCTTGCCTTGGCTGCGGCGGAGGCAGGGGTGCTGGCCCTGCTGGTGCGCGGCGATGCGGTGCCGATGCCAAGCGCGGCGCGCACACGCTGGCGGATATGTTCTGCGCCCTCTGCGCCATTGCCGGGAAATGCCCCGGGCCTTCCGACTTTTGACATCAGCCTGCTGCGCCATCGCGGTGGTGCGGCTCCTTTTGCGGCAAGAGTAACTTGGGATCATGCAACACGAAGCTTTTTTGACGCGCCGCTATCTGGCGGTCTTTCTGCCATTGTTACCGACACAAAGACTGGTCCGGAATCGCGGCAGCGCGCCTGATGCGCCTTTTGCCATGGTCGAAAAACAACGCGGGGCCATGCGGTTGGCGGCATGTGATCCGGCGGCGCATGCGCTTGGCCTGACCGCAGGAATGGCGCTGGCCGATGCCCGCGCCCGCGTGCCCGATCTGGCGGTCTTTGACCATGACCCTGTAGCGGACCTCAATTTGCTCGGCTGGCTCGCCGATGGGTGTGAGCGTTATACGCCTGCTTGCATGTTAGACCCGCCGCAAGGGCTGTTGCTCGACATTACGGGGTGCGAACATGTGTTTGGTGATGCGGCGCGGCTGGCGAAGGATGTGCACGCGCGGCTAAGCCGTCATGGCCTCAGTTGCCGAATTGCCTCAGGCGGCACTCCCGACAGCGCGCAGGCCAAGGCGAGATATGCGGCACGCGCCATTTCCGACGTGCCTGTGGAGGCGCTGGATGGCGGTGACAAGGTGCACAAGGCGCTTCGCCGGGCTGGCTTAAGAAGCATTGGCGATCTGGCTGTCCGCCCGCGTAAGCCGCTGGCGGCACGCTTTGGCACAGCAGTTGTGGTGCGACTGGCGCGCCTGTTGGAAGAGGAAGACCCGCGCATCACCCCGCGCCGAAGCCTGCCAACCATCCATGTTGCCCAAAATTTTGCCGAACCGATTTCGCGCACCAATGATGTGTTGGCGACCATCGAAATGCTGGCAGGGAACGCTGCGCTCCAGTTGCAAGCACGCGGGCAGGGCGGGCGACGGTTCGAGATACGTCTATTCCGCAGCGATGGCCATGTCGCGCGGCTGGCGGTGGATACCGGCACGCCAACGCGCGACGCTGCCCTGCTCATGCGCTTGATACGAGAGCGTATCGACGCGCTGTCCGACCCGCTTGACCCCGGCTTTGGTTATGACCTTATTCGATTGGAAGTCCCGCTTGCGGAGGTGCTGGCCAATGTTCAGATTGGGCTGGAGACAAAGATCGACACAGGCGCTGCCGCCGCCGCGCTCATCGACCGGCTCAGCGTTCGCTTGGGGGCAGAGCGTGTGCGCCAATTTCACGCGCGGCAAAGCCACATCCCCGAACGCGCAGCGCTTGAGCGTGTCGCGCAATCTGACGTTGCAAAAACGGACTGGCCAAAAGCGGACTGGCCAAAGCCTGTGCCGGGCGAACCGGCGATGCGGCCTTTTCGCCTGTTCGAAACGCCGCAGCCGATTGAGGTCACCGCCGGATTTCCAGAGGGCGAACCGCGCAGCTTTCGCTGGCGGCGGCACGTGCACCGCGTCACGCGGGTGGAGGGCCCTGAACGCATAAGCCCGGAATGGTGGCGACATGCGCGCGGCTACGCGCCGGGCAATGGCAGCCTGACGCGCGATTATTACCGTGTTGAGGACAATGAGGGTCGCCGCTTTTGGCTGTTCCGGCGCGGGCTCTATGATGAAATTGAACGACCGCTTTGGTATCTCCACGGCATTTTTGCATGAGCTATGCCGAGCTTGCCTGCACCAGCAGCTATTCTTTCTTGCGCGGCGCATCGCCGCCAGCGGATTATGTGGCGGAGGGTATCCGGCGCGGGCTGACCGCCATCGGCATTGCTGATCGCAATACCGTCTCTGGCGTTGTCCGCGCGTGGAAGGCGTTGGGCGATGCGCCCGATGAAGCGCGTAGTGCATTGCTGGCGGCCAAGCGGGACGCTGGCGAACCCGAAAAACTGACCGAAGCCGAAGAGGCCGCCTGTGAACCGAATATCCGCTTTTTGGCGGGATCACGGCTGGTGTTTTCCGATGGTACGCCGGACATCATTGCCTATCCCGCCACGCGACAGGGGTGGGGTAATCTCACACGGTTGCTGACCGTCGGAAATATGCGCGCCACCAAAGGCAGTTGCATCCTGAAGTTCGATGATTTGTCCGACCATCTGGGTGATTTGCTGCTCATCGTCATGCCATATGCGACCGCTGACGCGGAGGAGGCACATAAGAACCCCCCTTTATATTCGTTCAAAGAAAGCGCGAAGCCCATAGCCGCGCCGTCGCATCTCAAGCTGGTGTCGACCGCGCCGCAGGATTGGGAAAGTGTGCTGCGCCGCCTTGCGCCTGTGCATGCGGGCAAGCTTTGGCTTGGCGTATCAACGCATCATAGGGGGCAGGATAAACGGCAGCTGGCACGTTATCGGAACGTGGCGAGTGCTTTTGACGTGCCGCTGCTCGCGACGAACGATCCGCTTTACGCAACCCGCGATCAGCGCCCGCTTCACGATATTGTTACGTGCATCCGCATGGGGACGACCATCCAGAAAGCAGGCTTTGCACTGGAGGCAAATGCCGAGCGGTACATTAAGTCCGCGGATGACATGGCGCAGTTATTCCATGCCTGCCTTGAAGCTGTGGCCGAAACCGAACGCTTTGCTGCACATATTCATTTCGACCTTGAACAGTTGAAATATGAATATCCGCACGAGCCGGTGCCGGGTGGCTGGACCCCCGACGACTGGCTGGCGCATCTGGTGTGGACGGCGGCCCATGAACGCTATGGGGCTGAGCTTCCGGAGAAAATCCGTAAGTCGATTGAAACCGAGCTTGCGTTTATCCGCACCGAGAAATTCGCGTATTATTTCCTCACGGTCCACGATCTGGTCAAATTTGCGCGTGATCAAAAGCCGCCGAT
>DBOA01000042.1 GCA_002299195.1 Sphingomonadales bacterium UBA658 | reverse complement strand
CGATTGTCGGCGTGCGCTATCTCGTGGTCAGCGGTGCTTTTGCATGGGCGACGAAATTGCGCGAACCCGGGCTTTATCTGGGCCTTGATCAACAAATCCGCCGCGAAATCGGGTGGAGCCTCGCCAGCGCCGCGATTTACGGCATTCCTGCAGGCATCGTCGCTTGGGGGTGGGACAATCTCGGCTGGACCTTGATTTACCGTGATGCCGGCGCTTACCCTTTTTGGTATCTGCCGCTGTCGGTATTTCTATATCTGTTTGCGCATGACACGTGGTTTTATTGGACACACCGGCTGATGCATCGCCCGTTTTGGTTCAAGGCCGCGCACGCTGTCCATCATGAAAGCCGCCCGCCGACGGCATGGGCTGCCATGTCCTTCCATCCGTGGGAGGCATTGTCAGGGGCGTTCGTCATTCCGTTTTTGGTCTTCGTCATTCCCATTCACGTTGCGTCTTTGGGCGTCGTGCTATCGGTGATGACGATCATGGGCGTTACCAACCATATGGGGTGGGAATGTTTCCCGAAATCCATCGTCAACGGCACATTAGGACAGTGGCTGATAACAGCGACGCATCATCAAAAGCATCACGACGCATATCGAGGGAATTATGGGCTATATTTCAGGTTTTGGGATAAAATGTGCGGCACTGACCTTGGTCTCGGCCATTGGGATCGCAACCTTAAGCGGCGCAGTTGAAGCCGCGCCCGCAACCGCGACGATTGATATAAGCATCTCCGGCTTGCGCAGTACGAAGGGCAATGTCCTCGTCTGCGTCACCGCCAATCCGCGCTTCTTCCCCGATTGCGGCAAGGATCCAAAAGGTTTGAAGACCAGTATATCCGCGCGCGATGCCGCAAATATATCTTTTTCGGGTATCGCAAAGGGCACATATGCGGTCGCGTTGGTCCATGATGAAAATGCCAACAACAAAATGGACATGGCCATTTTCCTGCCCAAGGAAGGCTTTGGCTTTTCCCGCAATCCCGCGATTGTTGCTGGCCCGCCCAAGTTTAAGGCCGCGGCATTTGCGGTTGATGCCGCCGCAGTCAGCCAGCGGGTAAAGATGAAATATATGCTGTAACGGCGCGGTCGTGCGCGGCGGCCGAACTTTCTGACACGTTTTAACGAGTCGGAAATCATGTGCAGGACATATTCGGGCTCCTCTGCACATAGGGCACCCAATATGATTCGGTCGCACAACCAGTTTACCGCCAGTTCCTCTCAGCCTGCGTCGGCAACCGCCGCCGAAGCTCCGCGCGCACGCACGCGTGAGGCGCGCTTGAGCTGGATCGGATCAAAGCTGGCACAGCTGATCGACATTGAAGCCGCCCGGCTTGATGCCCTGCACCACCGTATGTGGATGCGGATATTGCAAAGCGGCCTTGAACCCGCCGCACCGCGGAACGAAACGGATCAGCTGGCGATCCACATCCTTGCGGTCGCAACATTGGCCGACGATGTCGCGTCGAAAGACGGGCCACAGGCCGCAATGGCCGCCGTCATGCAGGCCAGCGGCAAAACCCTTGAACCGGGGCTTGCGGAAAAATTCCTGCGCCTTGCAAGTTCGCCCATATTCTGGAGGGCGCTGCAGTCGGATGTTGCTGCGGCCTAATTTCATTACCGTGACGATGTTCATCCCGCTGGACTGATACGCTTCACGCGCCTATTACATCCTCATCCCCGGGGAGTCGTGTGACTGAGAGGGATGGGTAACGCCATCCGACCCGCTGAACCTGATCCGGCTGATACCGGTGTAGGGAGGTGAGACCGCAGCCAGTCTGGGAGACTGGCGAGGACCGAGCCCCGCAAAGGGCTTAAATCTCTCCTCCCCCAAATGGAGTGAGAGACATGGCAGATATCCCCGCACGCACCGAAATTGGCGTCACCACTGGCCCGATCCGTGGATCGAAGAAAATATACGTCGGTGACCGCAAAGTGGCCATGCGCGAAATCTATCTTGAGCCATCGTCGGGCGAACCGCCGGTGCGCGTCTATGACAGCAGCGGGCCATATACCGACAGCGAAGCCCGCATCGACATCAGCATGGGCCTGCCCGAAATCCGTAGCAGCTGGATCCGTGAGCGCGGCGATGTGGAGGACGTGCTGCAACGCGAAGTCCGCCCTGAAGACAATGGTCAGCTTGGCCCCGACCGCAGCGGCGGCGTCGCGCCATTCCCCAATGTCCGCAAACATGTGCTGCGCGCAAAGCCCGGCATGAACGTCAGCCAGATGCATTATGCCCGCCGCGGCATCATTACGCCGGAAATGGAATATGTTGCCGAGCGTGAGAATCTGGGCCGTGCGCGCATGGCCGAATATATCCGCGATGGCGAAAGCTTTGGCGCGGAAATCCCCGATTATGTGACGCCCGAATTCGTCCGCGAAGAAATCGCCCGCGGCCGCGCGATCATTCCCAACAACATCAACCACCCCGAATCCGAACCGATGGCGATTGGCCGCAATTTCCTGGTCAAGATCAACGCCAATATCGGCAACAGCGCGGTTGCGTCTGATGTCGCGACGGAAGTGGACAAGATGGTCTGGTCCATCCGCTGGGGCGCGGACACCGTCATGGACCTGTCGACCGGCCGCAACATTCACGACACCCGCGAATGGATCATCCGCAATTCGCCCGTCCCCATTGGAACTGTGCCGATTTATCAGGCGCTGGAAAAGGTCGGCGGCGTTGCCGAAGACCTGACATGGGAAATCTTCCGCGATACCCTCATCGAACAAGCCGAACAGGGCGTCGATTACTTCACGATCCACGCGGGTGTGCGGCTTCCCTACGTTCCACTCGCGGCAAAGCGCATGACCGGCATCGTGTCACGCGGCGGTTCCATCATGGCGAAATGGTGCCTCGCGCATCATAAGGAAAGCTTCCTCTACGAACATTTCGACGACATTACCGAAATCATGAAGGCCTATGACATCGCCTACAGCCTTGGCGATGGCCTGCGCCCCGGATCGATTGCCGACGCCAATGACGAAGCGCAATTTGCCGAGCTTTATACGCTGGGTGAGCTGACCCACCGCGCGTGGAAATCGGACGTGCAGGTGATGATCGAAGGCCCCGGCCATGTGCCGATGCACAAGATTAAAGAGAATATGACCAAGCAGCTGGAAGTGTGTGGCGAAGCGCCATTCTACACGCTTGGACCGCTCACCACCGACATTGCGCCGGGCTATGACCATATCACCAGCGGCATTGGAGCGGCGATGATCGGTTGGTACGGCACGGCGATGCTCTGCTACGTCACGCCAAAGGAGCATTTGGGCCTGCCCGACCGTGACGATGTGAAGGTCGGCGTTGTGACCTACAAGCTGGCGGCACATGCCGCTGACCTTGCAAAGGGCCACCCCGCCGCGCAAGTCCGCGACGACGCGCTCAGCAAGGCACGCTTCGAATTCCGCTGGCGCGACCAATTCAACCTCAGCCTCGATCCCGACACGGCGGAGCAATATCACGACCAAACGCTGCCCGCCGAAGGCGCAAAATCAGCGCATTTCTGTTCCATGTGCGGACCAAAATTCTGCTCAATGAAAATCAGCCA
>DBOA01000226.1 GCA_002299195.1 Sphingomonadales bacterium UBA658 | reverse complement strand
TCGCCTGCGCCGATCGCCATGATCATCGCTTGTGGGGGGTTGATGACGGCTTCGAACTGCTTGATACCCATCATGCCCATGTTGGAGATTGACGCGGTGCCGCCCTGATATTCATGGGGCTGCAACTTGCCTTCCTTCGCGCGGCTCGCCAATTCTGCAATTTCGGTCGAGATTTTGGACAGCGACTTGTTTGCTGCGTCCGTCACGATGGGTGTAATCAGGCCGGTGGGCACCGATACCGCAACGCTGATGTCCGCGCGGCTGTACTGGAGCATATTGTCGCCGGCGAAGCTGACATTGCATTTGGGCACCTGAATAAGCGCAAGGCCAAGCGCCTTTATCAGCATGTCGTTGACCGACAGCTTGATGCCGCGCGGTTCCAGCGACGCGTTAAGTTCACCGCGCAGCTTGAGCAAAGCATCGAGGCAGACATCGACAGTGAGGTAGATGTGCGGAACTTGCTGCTTGGACTCGGTCAGACGGCGCGCAATGGTCTTGCGCATGTTGGAGAGTTTGACGACTTCGTGCGGGATGTCGGTATGGATTGCCGCAACCGGAGCCGCAGGTGCTTCCCGGCGAAGGCCGGGATCCATCGCGGTTGATGGTGCTGGGCTCCGGCCTGCGCCGGAGAACGCCTCAACGTCAGCTTTAACAATGCGGCCATTGGGTCCCGTTCCGCTAATAGCAGCGAGATCAACGCCCGAATTCGCCGCGATGCGCTTTGCTAATGGACTCACCTTGATGCGGTCGCCGGAGGAATGTGATGGCGCAGCAACGGGGGTTGTAACTGGCGCTGGGGCTGGCGCAGCCGTTGCTGCAGGCTTAGGCGCTTGCGCGGCTGCAGGCGCGGCCGCCTTTGGCGCAGCGATTGCACCGTCATCTTCACCCTGAATAATCGCAATGACCGTGCCGACTTTTACGCCGTCGGTGCCTTCGGCAACGAGCAATTGTGTGATCACACCTTCGTCGACCGCCTCAAACTCCATCGTCGCCTTGTCGGTTTCGATCTCTGCGATCAAATCACCTGAAGAAACGGTGTCGCCTTCCTTCACCAGCCATCTGGCAAGCGTGCCTTCTTCCATGGTTGGGGAAAGTGCGGGCATTTTGAGTTCGATAGACATCGGGTTTGGCCTTTTTTGGTCGCAATTTGAAATAATCGCATAGCCAAGCTTTCCCAAGCGTCAAGCGCGATAAGGTTGCCAAGGAGGCAAATTTCGCGCAGGCTATACGAATTCATAAAGGCTGGCCGCAAGGGACCATGTCGGGGGAAGCGCATGCGGACGTACCTTGTTGTCATCGATGACACCATAGAAGCGCGGCTTGCGCTGCGGTTTGCGTCGCGTCGTGCCGCAAAAACGGGTGGGACCGTCCACATCCTTGCACTCGTTGAGCAGGCTGATTTTGTCGCCTGGGGCGGTGTGCAAGCGACGATGGAAGAAGAGGCGCGCGACCGGGCCGAACAGCTTGTGACTGCTGCCGCGGGATCCATTTTTGACGAAATGGGTGTTCGCCCCGCAATTACCGTGAAGCCCGGCGAAGCCATTGACGTGGTCAAGGTCATGCTGGAAGAACATCCAGGTATCGCCGCACTTGTGCTCGGTGCCGCAGCCCAGGGCGCTCCAGGGCCACTTATTGCCCACTTTACCGGTATTAATGCAGGGACATTGCCCTGCCCGGTTATGGTGATTCCCGGGTCGCTGAGCGATGCGCAGCTGGATGAATTGAGCTAGAAAACCCGTCATGCTGAACTTGTTTCAGCATCTTAATTTTGTTTACGGCCAGAAAGTAAGACCCTGAAACAAGTTCAGGGTGACGGAGATAGGTCGAACGCCGAATGTGCGGAGTTTCTAGCGCCGCTTGCCCTGATGCCGAATATTCCCAGGGCGTCCGCGTTTGCCCGCGTCATATTTACCAGCTTTCGGCTTCCCCTTATGCTTGAACCGGTCCGGCGCATAGCTGCCGCCTTCGGGCAATTCGAACCGTAGCGATCCCGAAATAGGGTTGGCCTCTGCCAAGCGGAGCTCAAGGCGCATACCCGGGCGATATTCCTGCCGCGTTTTTTCGCCAATGAGCACTTGGCTCGCCTCATCATAATGGAAATAATCTTTTCCAAGTGTTGATACCGGAACTAAGCCGTCGCCGCCAACGCCCTCAACTGTCGTGAAAAAACCGAAATTCTGAACGCCGGTGATGCGTGTCTGAACCACTTGCCCGACCTGCGCCGATAGATATGCCGCGATATAGCGATCTGTGGTCTCGCGTTCAGCTTCCATCGCGCGGCGTTCCGTGCGGCTAATCGCTTCGGCGGTCGCCGGCAATCTTGCAATCGCGGCCTCAGTCAAACCGGTTATCGGCTCGACATCCTTGATCTTCGGCTTGGGCATTTCAAGCCCATAGGCACTAACCAAAGCGCGATGCACGATAAGGTCGGCATAACGGCGAATGGGTGAGGTAAAGTGCGCGTAGCTGCCCAAGGACAGGCCGAAATGTCCGACATTAGTCGGGCCGTAATAGGCCTGAGTCTGGCTTCGGAGCACAGCCTCCATAATTTGCGGGCGGATTTCTTCGTCGATGACCTTTGCCAATATCCCGTTGAAGGTTTCCGGCTTAACCACCTGCCCCAGCGCAAAATCAATGTCGAAGGTTTTGAGATATTCCTTCAACGCGACCAGCTTTTCGCGGCTTGGAGGTTCATGGGCGCGGTAAATAAGCGAGGATTTCTTCGCCTCTAGCGCTTTGGCGGCCGCCACATTGGCCGCGATCATGAAATCTTCGACCAAACGATGCGCTTCAAGCTGCTCACGTTCGGCCACGCCAGTCACCCGCCCTTGCTCATCCAGTGTGATACGCTTTTCAGGCAAGTTCAGTTCCAATGGCGCTCGCTTGGCACGCGCCTTCGACAGCAAACGCCAACATGCCCATAATGGCTTTAGCGCGGTTTCCAGCAACGGGTTTTCCATCGTCCCGTCAATCGCGGCTTGCGCGTCTGGATAGGGGATATTGGCGGCTATCCGCGCCACTGCGCGTGTAAAGCGCCATGACGTCACTTGGCCCGTCTTGCCAATGGCAAGGTGGCAGGCGAGTACCGCGCGGTCTTCCCCTGCCCGCAACGAACATTTATCCGATGACAATGCGTGCGGCAACATGGGTACGACCAGGTCTGGGAAATAGACACTGTTCCCGCGCTTCGACGCCTCATGGTCAAGCGCGCTGCCGGGACGGACATAATAGCTGACATCGGCAATGGCGACGATGGCGTCAAACCCGCCCGTATCCGCATTTGGTGTCGCCCAAATCGCATCATCGAAATCACGCGCATCGCGGGGGTCGATAGCAATAATCGGCAGATGGCGAAGGTCTTCGCGGTGGTCGTCGGTGACCGGCAGTTCGCGTACACGCTCCGCCTCACGCTCCACGGTTTCAGGCATCTCAAAAGGAATGCCAAACTTATGAATGGCAATGAGGCTGAAGCTTTTCGGCGCAAATGGATCGCCCAGAACCTGCGTTACCCGCGCAGATTTTTTTTGCGCATTTCCGGTGAGTTCCGCAAGCACCAGCTCGCCAGCCTTTGCATCGCCAACATCTCCGATTTGGGTGTCGAAACGTGATTTCTTGTCGACGGATTTTAGCCAAAAACGGCCATTTTCGGCGCCTTCGACAACACCCAAAATCTGCTCGCTGCCCTTGGCGAGCTTCTTCATGACATGCGCAGCCCAACCATTGCCGCGTTCTTCAGTGCGCGCCAAAATGCGGTCGCCAATACCCAACGCACTGTTGCGCTTGCCTTTGGTCTCGATCACCCGGATTTTGGGGGCCGGAATGCCTTCGGCTTCCCAATGCTCCGGAATGGCCACAGGTTGGTTGCCGTCAATCGCGACGATTTTCAGCACCGTGACTTTTGGCACGCCGCCCATTTTGTGAAAGGCACGGCCCGGCGCCATGTCAATCAGGCCTTCATCGGTCATGTCTTTCAACAACGCCTTCAGCGCGATCTTTTCATGCCCGCGCAAACCGAATTCCCGCGCAATCTCTCGCTTTCCCGCTGGGTCGTTAGACGATTGGATAAAGGCGAGTATCTGTTCGCGGGATGGAAGACCTTCAAAATGGGTGCTTTTGGTCATTCCCTAATAAGTCCGGCCAATAAGGATCCGTTCCACGGCGGGGTCGCCTGTAAAAAAGCATGCGCC
>DBOA01000093.1 GCA_002299195.1 Sphingomonadales bacterium UBA658 | reverse complement strand
ATTTCCAGATATTTGTCGCTGGCTTCTTCCAGATAGCCAAGCTTCAACCGCGAATCCGCAACTTCAATTTCCGCGCCGAAGACACGAGAGTCATTCGGCTTAAGCGCGCCTTTCAATGTGTCGCGCATGTCGAGCACAGACAGCCGATAAATATCGGATTCGCCCAAATGTGCCGCCACATTGCCATTTGCACGTAGCAAATCGGAGACTTCGATCGGGAACTGTTCTTTATGTTTGCGATTGCGGCCGAGGGCATTTGCCAAAGTCGCACGCGCATCGCGATAATCGCCTTCGACAAATTGGTTTTCGGCATGCGCCAGCGTCGCTTTGATATCCTGATCAGGTGGGCATTTGCGCGCAAGGCAGGCTTTTAAATCCGCCTCTGTGTCCTTCAATGAACGCGCCGTCACAACGATTTCACGCTTAGATTCATTCTGCGCCGCCGCCGGCAAGCTGACACCTGCCAACAAGAGAATAGCAGTCAGTTGAAACGTTTTCGGCATGAGAGAATCCTCGCATTCAAAGGGGGAGCCCGAGACGTAATCAGTTTGTTGACATGTGGCTATAATCTCTCGACAAAAAGCATCAGGGCCTCTGCCAAACGCGGCCCGATCTTGGGAGAGATAACATGGCCGTGGCCGATTTCGACATATTGACCTTTGACGGGTTTCTGACCCTTTGGGCAAAGGACCGCCCCAATTGGCCCGCTTTATCGCAAGATGACCACGCTTTTACCTATGGCGGGCTCGAGGAACACACCGCGAAAATCGCATCGATGCTGATGGTTATGGGCCTTAAAAAAGGCGACCGCATTGCGTGGATTGGCAAAAATAGCGATCTGTATTTTTCGTTATTTTACGGTGCGGCACGTGTTGGCATTGTCATGGTGCCGATTGGCTGGCGGCTTGCCCCTGCTGAATGGGCGTATATTGCGAAAGACACCGGCGCGCGCGTTTTGTTCGCGGGGCAGGGGTTTGACGCGGGCGTTCAGGCGCTTGCCGAAGACATTCCGGGTGTTGAGCGTGTCATTGCGGAAGATGACGCGCGGCGGATGATCGATGCGACACCGCGCGTTGCGTTTGATCCTGCTGGCGCTGATGATGCCGCGCTGCAGTTATATACATCAGGCACTACGGGTAATCCCAAGGGCGCCGTGCTGTCGAACCGCAACCTGTTTGCCCTGCGCAAGCATTCTGCCGATTCCGACCATGCCTATACCAAATGGGATGATGATGAAGTCGTCCTCATCGCCATGCCTTGCGCGCATATTGGCGGGACGGGGCTTGGCATCATGGCGCTTGCGTCTGGCTTGCCGGGGTTGGTTCAAGCTGAATTTTCGCCGGATGCGGTTTTTGACGCGATTGAAAAAGGCGGCGCGACGCGATTGTTCATTGTGCCTGCCGCCCTGCAAATGATGGTCAATCACCCGCGCTGCCGTTCGGTGGATTACAGCCGCCTGAAATATATCCTGTACGGTGCGGCGCCGATTCCGCTCGAGCTGCTGCGGCAATCTATGGATGTGTTCAATGCGCAGTTCATTCAAGTCTATGGCATGACCGAAACGACCGGCACAATCTGCATGCTGCCGCCCGAAGACCATGACCCCAATGGCAACAAAAGAATGCGGTCGGCCGGCAAACCCTTGCCCGGCGTTGATCTGCGCATTGTTGATGGCGCGGGCAATGACATGCCGGTGGGCGAGGTCGGTGAAGTGTGGACGCGGTCTTCGAACAATATGATAGGCTATTGGAATTTGCCCGATGCAACCAAAGGCACTGTCGCCGACGGGGGCTGGATTAAAACGGGCGACGCCGGATATCTGGATGAAGACGGCTATTTATACATTCACGATCGCGTCAAAGACATGATCATCACCGGTGGCGAAAATGTCTACCCCGCTGAGGTCGAGAGCGCGATTTACGGCCACCCCGATGTGCTGGAAGTTGCCGTCATCGGCGTGCCAGACGCCAAATGGGGCGAGGCGGTGAAGGCCGTCTGTGTGCCCAAACCCGGCGCGCGGGTTGATGTTGAGAGCGTGATGAACTGGGCCCGCGAACGCATCGCAGGGTTCAAGGTACCGCGTTCGGTGGATGTCATCGAAGCCCTGCCGCGCAATGCATCGGGCAAGATTTTGCGCAAGGATTTACGCGCACCTTATTGGGCGGGATATGACCGGCAGGTAAATTAAGTCCGTCGGCTTAGCGGCCGACGCTGACATAATTGAACCCTGCGGCCTGTGCTTCTTCCGGACGATAGATGTTGCGCAGGTCAACCAGAACGTCGCCAGCCATCGCTGCGTGCAGCTTTTGAAGGTCCAACGCACGATAGGCGTCCCACTCCGTGACTAACGCCACGGCATGCGCGTCTTGCGCTGCGCTGTACGCGCTGGCGGTCATCACCACGTCGGGCAAGATCTTGGCGGCTTCCTCCATGCCTTCGGGATCATGGGCGTGCACGATGGCGCCGGCATCCAGTAGCGTCTGGACAATCGCAATCGACGGGGCATCGCGCATATCGTCGGTGTTGGGTTTGAACGTCAGGCCAAGCAGCCCGATTTTCATGCCGCGCACATCACCGCCCAAGGCGTTGATGATCTTGCGGCCCATGGCACGCTTTCGAAGGTCGTTGGCCTGAACGACGGCTTCCACCACACGAACAGGTGTTTCATTGTCCTGCGCGGTCTTGAGCAACGCCAGCGTGTCTTTGGGAAAGCAGCTGCCGCCATAGCCGGGCCCTGCATGCAGGAACTTTGGCCCGATGCGGTTATCCAAACCAATGCCGCGCGAGACGTCCTGCACATTGGCCCCCAGTTTCTCGCACAGATCCGCCATTTCGTTGATGAAGGTGATCTTGGTCGCGAGAAATGCGTTTGCGGCATATTTGATCAGCTCCGACGAACGGCGGCTGGTGAACAGCAACGGCGATTCATTCAGGAACAACGGACGGTAAATCGCGCGCATCACATCGCGGGCCCATTCGACGTCACTGCCCACGACAATGCGGTCGGGGCGTTTGAAGTCGCCAATGGCCGCGCCTTCGCGCAGGAATTCAGGGTTTGAAACAACGGCAAATTCAAGGTCAGGGCTGGTTTCGCGAATGATGCGCTCAACCTCGTCGCCTGTGCCCACAGGAACAGTGGACTTCGTCACAACAACCGTGCCCGGATCAATTGCGCGCGCCAATTCTTCGGCTGCGGCATAGACATAGCTCAGGTCCGCATGGCCATCGCCGCGGCGTGACGGTGTGCCAACGGCGATGAAGATTGCGCCGCACCCTTTGACCGATTGCATGACATCGGTTGAAAAACTCAAGCGTCCGGCATCGACATTGGTCTTGACCAAAGCATCAAGACCCGGTTCGTAAATCGGCATGATATTGGCGTTCAGGCGCGCTATCTTGACCTCGTCCTTGTCGACACAGACAACTTCATGCCCGAAATCTGCAAAACATGCGCCAGATACAAGGCCAACATAGCCCGAACCGATCATTGCGATTTTCATTACGATTCCCTTTTGGATGCCAATGCCGATTGCTCGCGCCTTATGACTTTATCATGACAGGAACAAGTCTTGCGTCGGCATGTCCAGCCAACCGCACAATAGCCAGGTTTATTGTCGACGGGCATGATCGATGATCGCCGCTATGCGCTGGCTTGCGTGACCATCCCCAAATGGATTGTGCGCGCGGGCCATGGCTGAATAGGCGGCATCATCGTCTAAAAGCGTGAAAATTTCGGCAATGATGCGTTCTTTATCGGTGCCGATCAGCTTCGCGGTGCCCGCTATGACGCCTTCGGGGCGCTCGGTGGTGTCGCGCATCACCAGCACTGGCTTGCCAAGCGCTGGAGCCTCTTCCTGAACGCCGCCGCTATCGGTTAACATGATGTGCGAGATCGACAGCAGGCGAACGAAGTTGCGATAGTCCAGCGGTTCAATCATCGCGACATTGGGCAGATCGCCAAGCGCGGTTTCCATGACTGCCCGCACATTTGGATTGATATGCACGGGGAAGATGCACGCCACATCACCGCGCGCCGCAATCGCCCTAACGGCGGCTGCGATATTGTCCATGCCATCGCCGAAATTCTCCCGGCGGTGCGTTGTGATGCCAATGATCTTGCAGCCGCGGAAACGCTCTTCATATGGAGCAAGGCGTTCGACCAACGCCGGATTTTGCGCAATGCGGTCCGTTACCCAGTGCAGCGCATCAACCCCTGTGTTGCCGGTGACAAAGATGTTTTTAGGCGAAACCGCCTCTGCGGCAAGCGCAGCCGCAGACACAGCGGTCGGCGCGAAATGCTGAACCGCAATTGAGCCGATAATCTTGCGGTTCACTTCCTCAGGCCATGGCTGGTAGATATTGCTGCTGCGCAAACCCGCTTCGACATGGCTCACGGGAATTTGGCGATAATATGCGGCGAGCGGGCCAACCATTGCCGTTGCGGTGTCGCCTTGGACAATCACGCGATCGGGTTTTGCGGCATCGAGCACGCCGCCAATCGCCTCCAACAAGCGCGCAGTAAGCGCGTCAAGTGACTGCCCAGGCTGCATGATGTCGAGGTCATAATCCGGAACGATGCCGCTGATCGTGAGCACTTGATCCAGCATCTGCCGGTGTTGCGCACTCACTAAAACTTCAGTGTGCATGTTAGAGTAAGCCGCCAATGCATTGACAACACGAAATAATTTTATGGCTTCTGGCCGCGTGCCAAAGATAACCATATTCTTATGCATGTCGGGTTCCTGCAGTCGATGCGCGTGTGCAGGCGGCCAACTAAACCCAACATGTTAAGAAGTGACGAAGTCACAGCGCTAAAGGATGGGCCCATTGGGAGCCCCCTGCAGTAACCGTCAGGCTGCGCCTTTTTCCTGCGCAGCCAGTTCCTGCTGCAAACGGCGCGTGACCGCTTCTGGCGATCTCGTATATTTCGCAAGCCGCGCATAAATCAGCGGGATGAGGACAAGCGTAATCAACGTTGCGAGCGTTACACCGAAGACAATGACCACCCCGATAGAGGCCCGTGCTGCGCCGCCCGCGCCGCTGGCAATAGCGAGCGGGATTGCGCCGAATACGGTTGCGATCGACGTCATCAAAATTGGCCGCAAACGGCGCGCTGCAGCTTGCTGGATTGCCTCCAGAATTTCCAAGCCTTCATCGCGCAGCTGGTTTGCAAATTCGACAATCAAAATGCCGTTCTTTGCCGCAAGCCCCACGAGCATGACGATACCAATCTGGCTGTAGAGGTTGAGCGTCATCCCGGTCAGCGCAAGTCCAATGATGCCACCGCCGACGGCCAATGGGACGGTGGTGATAATCGTCGCAGGGTGCACGAAGCTTTCGAACTGCGCCGCTAGAACGAGATAGACCAACAGGATTGTGAGGAAAAACACGAGGATGATGGAACCGCCCGTTTCCTTGAACGCTTGGCTTTCACCGCGATAGCCGACGGCGAGCACCTCTGGCGATGCAGCGGCTTGCTCTTCCAGAAACGCGAGCGCTTCCCCCATGGAATAGCCCGGTGCTAATCCGCCAGACAGCGTAATGGCGCGCAGCTTGTTATAACGGCCAAGATCGCGTGCGCCGGCGGTTTCTTTATATGTGATGAGGTTGGCGAGCGACACCAAGGAACCATCGCGGCTCCGCAGCTGGATAGCGGCCAAACTCTCCGCCGTTGCGCGGTTTTGGGCATCGGCCTGAACAATCACGCGATACTCTTCACCGCGATCCACATAGGTCGAGACACGACGCGACCCCAATAGCGACTGCAGCGCTTGGCTGACGTCGGCAACGGATACGCCAATGTCGCCAGCGCGTGCCGTGTCGACCAGAATCTCCATTTGCGGCTTGGTTTCCTTATAGTCGGAATCGAGGTTCACAATGCCCGGATTTTCGCGCGCCGCAGTCAATATCCGGTCACGCGCAACGCTAAGGGATTCATAAGTGGACCCTGCGATGACAAAGTTCAGCGGCTGACCGCGCCCCCGTCCGATAGACGACCGCGCCGCGCCATTACCGCGCACAGCGGGCAGATCGGCAAGGATTTTGTTGACCTGTGCGACGACATCTTCGGTCTTCTCGGTGCGTTCTTCCCATGGTTTCAGGAAGATAAGGAAGGTGCCCGAGTTAAAGTCATCACTTGCGGAAAAGCCGCCGGGTGTGCGTTGAATGATGGACCGAACCGTACCCTTTTCGAGCAGCCCCAAAACCGGTTTGGACGCATCCAACATATATTTGTCCATGGCGTTGTAGCCAGTGCCCTCTGGCGCAGCAATGTTGACGCTTATGACGCCCACATCCTCGGCTGGTGCGAGTTCGGACTGAAGCGTCGTGAACAAAAGGCCTGCAGCAACCAAAAAGCCCATGACGCCCAGCATCGCCGCCAAGGGCTTGGCAATCGCGCGGGACAGCATATGCGCATAGCGTGTCTCCACGCGTTGAAATTTATCATCTACCCATGATGCAACACGTCCGCGCTTTCCCTGCTTGAGCAGTTTTGAACATAGCATTGGCGCAAGGCTGAGCGCGACAAAGCCCGAAAAGGCGATGGCGGCAATCATTGCGCCGGCAAGCTCGCGAAATAAAAGGCCGGTCTGGCCTGCCAGAAACATGACGGGCACAAACACCGCGCAGACGACGATGGTGGTCGATACAACTGCGAAAGCGACCTGCCGCGTGCCGGTAACCGCTGCGACAAGGGGAGGCTCGCCTTGTTCAATCCGGTGGTAGACATTTTCCAATACGACGATGGCGTCATCGACCACCAGCCCAATTGCGAGGACAAGCGCGAGCAGCGTTAACAGGTTGATGGAAAATCCGAACAGCCAAAGCACAGCAAAGGTCGCGAGCAAGCAGATGGGCACGGTGATCGCCGGAATAAGCGTTGCGCGCCAGCTTCCCAAAAATAGGAAGATGACCAAGACAACCAGTGCCGCGGCTTCTGCCAAGGTGATCCACACGCCGCTTATGGCCTTGCTGATGAACAATGAGTCATCCGACCCAACGGTAATGGTCATGCCCTGCGGTAAATCCGCTGTGATTTGTTCGGCGAGCGCCTTTGCGCTTTCGGCGACGGCCAAGGTGTTCGCGCCCGACTGGCGGACAATCCCCATGCCAAGCGCGGATTCGCCGTTCAACCGGAATGCCGCATAGGGATTTTCCGGACCAGTTTCGACGCGCGCTACATCCGCCAGACGAACCAGCGAACCGTCAGCACCGCGTGCGACTATCAACTGCTGGAACTCGGCTTCATTCCCAAATGGTCTGCTGACGCGCAGGGTTACGTTTTGATCGGTAGACTCCAAGCGACCGGCGGGCAGTTCGACATTCTGACTGCGCAGCGCATTTTCCACATCAATCGGCGTAAGGCCCAATGCCGCAAGCCGGTCTGGCTGGAGCCAAATACGCATCGATGGCCGCGCTTCGCCGCCCACAAACACACGCGCGACACCATCGATGGCGGAGAACCGGTCCACCAGATTGCGGTCGACATAGTCGCTGAGTTCAAGCCGCGACCAACCCGGTTTTGACACCACGAGAAACAATATGGGCGATGCATCGGCATCGACCTTGCGCACTTCAGGCGCGAGAACTTCTTCCGGCAAGTCATCCGCCACCCCGCCGACGCGATCGCGGACATCGTTTGCTGCGCTGTCGACGGTTCGGCCCGGCGCGAATTCGATGGTGATATCGGACTGCCCATCGCGCGAACGCGACGTGATGGTCTGAATGCCTTCAATGCCGGCAAGCGCGTTTTCCAGAACCTGTGTCACCCGCGTTTCGACGACACTGGCGGCAGCGCCGGTATAGGCGGTTCCAACGGACACAATCGGGGGTTCCGTGTCGGGATATTCGCGCACGGGTAAGTTTAAAAAGCCGACAATGCCGACCAGCACCATCAAGATCGCAATAACGGCTGCGAATACGGGTCTGCGGACGGAGATGTCGGAAAGTGTCATCTCAACCTTGCATCATTTGCTTTTTGCGGTGGCTTCGCCAGATTTGGCTTTTCCAGTGCGCACTTTGGCACCATCCGACAGCTTCACGACGCCTTCGGTTACGATTTGGTCGCCGACTTTAAGTCCGTCGATGATTTCGACCAGATTGCCGTCGCGTGTGCCGGTCTTAACCTCAATACGCTTCGCCTTTTGATCAGCATCCAGTGTGTAGACAAAGCTCACATCGCCTTCACGGACGAGCGAGAGTTCGGGAACAGCAGGGGCGTTACGCGTTTTCGATGTGATCGTGACCGACAGCAACATTCCCGGTTTCAACTGTCCGTTGCGGTTCGGCAATATCGCGCGCAGCGTGGCGGTCCGTGTCTGCGGGTTCACCACGGGATCGATCGCAATGATTTTTCCTGAAGCAACATAATCGGGGAAAGCCGCAGCCTTCGCACTGATGTCTTGGCCAACGCGGACGTTCGCCAACATTGTTTCGGGTATCGTGAAGTCCAGTTTGATTGCACTAAGGTCGCTGACGGCTGCAATTTCGTCGCCTGCGCTTACAACTGCGCCAACCGATATGCGCCGCAGCGATACTTGCCCGGAAAAGGGGGCCCGCACAACGCGGTCGCCAATCGTTGCGCGCGCTTCATTGGCTGCGGCTTTCGCCGATTCCGCAGATGCGGTCTGCGCCTCAAGATTGGCGTTTGTTGCAAAGCCGCGCCGGTGAAGCTCACTTATCCGCGCCAGTTGCTGATCGGCTTGGCGCGCGCGTGCCTGCGCGCTGGCGAGTGATGCCGTTTCCTGCCCTTGCGCCAGAACGGCCAGCATCTGACCCTGCCGAACATAGTCGCCGTCGGAAAAACCAAGCTGCGTGATGCGTTCGGTCACTGGCGCGCGAACCGAAACCTGCTCATTGGCGTTTGCAGTGCCAACGGCAACGTAACGGTCCGAAAATACATGCTCCGTTGCGGCACCCAGTGTGACCAAAGGCGCAGGGCGGTCGCGTTTTTCTTCACCGCCGCCACAGGCAGCGACACATAGCATCAACGACAGAATGAGTGGCTTGCGCATTTTTTCACCGGTGAGGGGAGATGGATATCGAAGTTCGCGTGATGGCGGAGCTTAACCCATATTAACAGCAGATTTCGACGAAAGCATTTCTAAAGGCGAAACATTATCCCGTCGCCGCGAACCGAGAACGCATGTTCCCGATCCGCAGCGGCATGACCATCAATGCCGGATGATGTGATCGAACGCAGACAGGCCTGCTTTTGTGCCTTCGCCCATTGCGACGATAATTTGCTTGTACGGGACAGTCGTAACGTCGCCAGCGGCGAAAACGCCCGGGATATTCGTCGCGTTATGCGCATCGACTTCGATTTCGCCGCGCGGCGAAAGCTGCAGCGGTCCTTTTAACCATTCAGTGTTCGGAACCAGCCCGATTTGCACGAAGATACCTTCAAGATCGATGCGATGTGAATCTCCGGTCAGGCGGTCGGTGTAGACCAATGCCTCAACCTTTTCGCCGTCGCCCAATACTTCCGTGCTCAATGCGGATGTGATGATGTCGACATTGGGCAGGCTGCGCAGTTTGTTTTGCAGCACGGCGTCGGCGCGCAGTTGCGAGTCAAATTCGACGAGCGTTACGTGGGAGACAATGCCGGCAAGGTCGATAGCCGCTTCTACGCCGGAGTTGCCACCGCCAATGACGGCAGTGCGCTTGCCCTTGTACAATGGACCGTCGCAATGCGGGCAATATGCCACGCCCTTGTTGCGATATTCTTCTTCGCCGGGAACGCCCATTTGCCGCCAACGGGCACCTGTCGACAATATGATCGTCCGCGCCTTTAACGTTGCGCCGCTCGCCAGCTTCACTTCATGCAGGCCGCCTTCGGCAGCGGGGATAAGCTCAGTCGCGGCCTGAAGGTTCATGATGTCGACGTCATATTCGCGGACATGCTGTTCCAATTGCGCTGCCAGTTTTGGCCCTTCGGTGTGCTGGATTGAAATGAAATTCTCAATGCCCATCGTATCGAGCACCTGACCGCCAAATCGTTCCGCGACAACGCCAGTACGAATACCCTTGCGCGCCGCATAAATTGCTGCCGCCGCGCCCGCTGGACCGCCACCGACGACCAAAACTTCAAACGGTGCCTTGGCTGCGATCTTTTCCGCAGCGCGGGCAACGGTGCCGGTGTCCAACTTTGCCATGATCTGCGCGAGGTCCATCCGGCCTTGGCCAAAGGGTTCACCATTCAGGTAAATGGCGGGGACAGCCATGACCTTGCGGGTCTCAACTTCTTCGCGGAACATCGCGCCATCAATTGCGACATGGCTGACGCTTGGATTGAGCGCGGCCATGATGTTGATAGCCTGAATAACGTCAGGGCAATTCTGGCACGACAGCGAAAAGAATGTTTCGAACCGGAAGTCGCCTTCAAGCGCCTTCACCGAATCGAGCAACTCGGCCTCTTCCTTGGGCGGGTGTCCACCCATGTGGAGCAGCGCGAGGACCAAAGATGTGAATTCATGCCCCAATGGCAGGCCCGCAAAATGTGTCTCGGCAGTGCCATCGGCGCGGCGGATGGCGAATGAAGGCACGCGATCCGCATGGCCATCAAAACGCGCGGTCAGCAGGTGTGACTGTTCGGCGACCGCTTCAACCAGCGCGCGCATTTCCGCAGACTTGGGGCTGTCGTCGAGGATCGCGACGAGCTCAACTGGGGTGCGCAGGTTTGCCAAATATGTTTTCAACTGGGCAGTGGTAGCAGCATCAAGCATCTTGGGTCTCTTTCAAACAAGCACGGTCACGCCGCGACGGATGGCGGCTAAATTGGTCGGCTATCGGGGTGGGTGCCGCGCTAAAGAACGCGGCACCCGAATATATATTAGATCTTGCCGACGAGGTCGATCGAAGGTGCAAGTGTTTCGCCGCCTTCTTCCCACTTCGCAGGGCAAACCTGGCCGGGATGCTCGCGCACGTAGATCGCAGCCTTGATCTTGCGGACGAGTTCAACCGCGTTGCGGCCAACGCCTTCACAGGTGATTTCCATAACTTGGATGACGCCGTCTGGGTCAACTACAAAGGTCGCACGGTCGGCGAGGCCTTGGCCTTCGCGCAATACGCCGAAGTTGTTGCTGATGACGTGGTTCTGGTCGCCAAGCATGTGGTAGTTGATCTTGCTGATCGCTGGCGAGCTGTCATGCCATGACTTGTGGCTGAAATGCGTGTCGGTCGACACTGCGAATACTTCAACGCCCATGGATTGCAGGTCCGCATATTGGTCAGCAAGGTCTTCCAGTTCGGTTGGGCATACAAATGTCCAGTCGGCGGGGTAAAAGAAGAATACGCCCCACTTGCCCTTTACGTCGGCGTCGGAAACTTCAACGAACTTGCCAGCCTTGTACGACTGCGTTGTGAACGGCTTAATGCTTGAACCGATGATACCCATGTGAAATCCTTTCGATGGTGGTTTTTGAAATTCTGACGCTCCCCAACACGAATTCTATCATTTAGTCCAGCAACCGTTTTTGCAATGACTAATCGTTTTTTCCGATAATTCGACATGCGGGGTCGTCATTCGGTATATACGGGATGTGTTACACATAACTATCCAACATGCTGCGCACATCAACACGGGCCTTTAACCGGCTGGCCAGCAAAAACACGCCGCCTAGCTTGCGTTGCACAAACAGCATTTCGGACGGCGGGATGTGCCAATTGCGGCGATCGGCGGCTATATTCATGCCTTCGTCACGCATGTCGCCCACGAACCCTGTCTGGCCGAAATCGAACGGGCCTTGCTGCTGCAACATGTTTATTGCCGTCGCTACGATGTTCTTGATCTCGCGGCTGTTCAGCTTTGCCGTCTGGGCGTTCATAAAGCCCATATCGATGACCGCCGCCAAAACGCCATCATGGTCACCGGCCAACCCCATCTGAAGCAGATGGCGATATTGGTCGACAACAGCTTTCGGTAATGGCCGGCTTGCACCATAATCGAGAAGCACGACTTTCCCTGTTGCCGGGTCGTAGCGGTAGTTGGCGAAATTCGGATCGGTTTGCATGACATTGAATTCAAACAGTTCACGCAAGACCAGTTCAATCAGCAACGTCATGATCCGGTCGCGTTCTTCCTGTGGCGCAGTCACCGTCGATTCTATTGCGACACTTTCCATGTACGACATGACCAGCACGTTTTTGCCGCTTAGGGCCGGATGCAGCGCGGGAACGGTGTAGGCCGCGTCATCGGCCAAAAGCGCCCCAAACTGTGCCAGATATTCGCCCTCGCGGATATAATCGGCTTCCTCATGCAACTGGCGCTTTGCCTCGACCAGCAATGGCGCGATGTTGAGTGTGCTCGGCAATAGGTGCGACAACTTCAGCAGCGTAGCGACATTATCAACATCGCTGTCAATGCTGCGCCGGACGCCGGGATATTGGATCTTGATTGCCACATCTTCATTGTCGAGGGTCAGCGCGCGGTGGACTTGCCCGATGGAGGCTGCCGCAATGGGGCGGTCGTCAAAGCGAATGAATTGTTCGCGCCAATTCCGGCCCCAATGCCCTGCGAGCACCGCGTTCAACTGGGC
>DBOA01000114.1 GCA_002299195.1 Sphingomonadales bacterium UBA658 | reverse complement strand
GCGATGTCGCCCGTTCCGCCCGCCATATCGAGGATATCTTCGCCTTCGCGCGGCTTTACCCGGCGCACAAAGGTGTCTTTCCACAACCGGTGCATGCCGCCGGACATCGCATCATTCATGATGTCATATTTGCGCGCAACATTGGAAAAGACGCCGCCTACGCGTTTTGTCTTTTCTTCAGGGCTAACCTGTTCATAGCCAAAGGATACCGTATCATTCATCGTCGATGCTGTAGCTAACTACGGGGAGGGTCGCTAGCGGATTCGCACCAAAATGCTGCAGCTATTCTGTTATTCAAAACTGGTTGCAGAATTTATCGTTTCGGTAAGACGGACTAAGGCGCCTGACGGGCCGTGAATAACCTCCATGCGGACCAGCACGCCGTTATCGTCAAGGCAGCAACCCATATGACGACGGTCGAATCGCGCATAGCGCCATCGCTCGGTATTAATTGCGCTGCACCGATTAGCAGCAAGCCAATCAGTGAAACAATCAGCCTGAATTTGTATGACATGCAAGAGCCTCATCTAATAACCGGAGCGGTCGAAACCGCTCCGGCGCTAGTTTTAACAATTATCTTTTAACCAGCAATCAATTGCGTACGAGCCAATTTCTAAAGCTTGAGCAATTAGCCCCACAACACCGGGTGCCATTACTCCTAATGAACCCCCAATTATTTTCAAAAGGTCTTTTGCTACTGCCGCTTTATCTGTATCCGACCCTTCCTTGAAGCGTCTATATCCTTCAATAGAGAAATATATTTTATTGTTCGAGTCACTCCGAACATACATCCCGTTTGTCCCTGGCACCATCGAGCACGTATTTCCTATGGGACATGTCATTGCGTTGCGGTCCAGCATGTATGGAGGCAGATCGATATTACCATCGCGGTAGTTAGCGAATTCAAGCCAATTCGATCCAAACATCGCTTGCCCGAACTCATTCCGGATCGGTTCGAACTCGGAAACATTATCTGGTTCTTAGAAGTTACTCATAAATTATTCTCCTACGGCCACAATTGGCTCATCTAATGTCCACTGTCTCAGGTGCTGTAGGAAAGTGTTTTGTTCTATTTTTGTTCTAAGGCAAAGCGTGGTCTACTGCTTCTCTTGCGTTGGCCTGCCTTGTAACATTTATCGTTGGATATCGGTTGTAGTAATATCATCTGGCCAAGACTGCCCGCTGAGACTAGCAAAACGATATGCCAGAATTACCTGAAGTGGAAACCACAGTCGCCGGCCTGCGCTCGGTGCTTGAAGGCGAGATTATTGTCCGCGCGGAACCGCGCCGTGCGGACTTGCGTTGGCCCATCCCGGTCGATCTGCGTCAGCGGCTGACGGGCGCGCGAATCGATACGCTTGGGCGGCGCGCCAAATATGGCCTTATCCATACCGATCGTGAGGATACGCTGATATTCCATTTGGGCATGTCCGGACGATGGCGCGTTGATCCTGCGGAAATCGAAAAGCATGACCATTTCATTTTGGAAACAGCCAGCGGCCGGGTTGTGGCTTTGAATGACCATCGCCGGTTTGGTTCGCTCGATATTATCGATTCGGCCCAATTGGACCGCTATCGCTTTTTTGAAAAAATGGGTCCGGAGCCTTTGTCACTGGCATTTGATGCAACTGTGCTGCGCGATGCGCTGCGCGACCGCAAGGCCCCCATTAAGGCGATGTTGCTTAACCAGAATATCGTCGCGGGCTTGGGCAATATCTATGTGTGTGAGGCGCTGCACATGGCTGGCATTGATCCGCGGGCACCAGCCAACTCGATTAGCAAGCCCCGGCTAGTACGGCTTGTTGTGGCGATTAAAGAGGTGTTGGCGGCAGCGATCGCGGCTGGTGGTTCGACCTTGCGTGACTTTGCTGCACCCGATGGGGAACTTGGCTACTTTGCCAAGGATTGGCGCGTCTATGGCCGCGAAGGGCAGGACTGCGGTTGCGGCGCGCCTGTTCAACGGCGCGTTGATTCGGGGCGTTCGACCTTTTACTGCGCGAAATGTCAGCGATAGTGCGGTATTTCGAGGTTGACGAATCTGTTGGGCAGGGTTAAGGGCCGCTCCTTCAACGGACGTGTTTCATAAAGACGTCTCCGCAAATATCGAAATTCGAGGATAAAAATGGCCAATACGCCGCAAGCAAAAAAGCGTATCCGTCGCAATGCGCGTCGCACCGAAGTTAATGGCGCACGCGTCAGCCGCATCCGTACCTTCATCAAAAAGGTTGAGTCGGCGATTGAACTCGGTGACAAGTCGGCAGCCGCTGCTGCACTCGCTGCTGCACAGCCTGAATTGGCGCGTGGCGTATCCAAGGGCGTTCTGCATAAGAACACAGCATCGCGCAAATTTGGTCGCCTCACAAAGGCGGTTGGCGGTCTCGCTTAACCCATGTTTTATAGGCTGGCTGGTCCAGCCTTAAAATTTGAAACCCGCCGTTTTCCCGGCGGGTTTTTTTACTGCCCACTGTCACAAAGCCAAAGGCGACGGATTTCCCGCGATTCGGAAGATATCCACAGGGGTTTTTGCAAAAAAGTGAGCAAAATTAAGTGCTTAAAAATTAATTGACGCATTTGCTTGGCTGTTGCCGAGTCAATGCCATTTATTTCAATTTTTTTGCAGCGCTGCACTTGATCGACTCGTTTCGAGCGGTCTAAGAAACTGTTTCCAGCAATGCATGACGACAGTCGGGCAGTGCCTCACATGGAGAATCGGACATCGCGACTGCTGCATTTGGCAACAAATGCACAGTGACTGTCTGTGTGCTTTGCATGTGGGCAGATAGCGCGCGGTTGTGTTGGTCTGGATGGGGTGGAAAATTGGGGGCAGGCACGTTGGCCGAAGATAAATCAGTATCGCATATGACATTAGATCAACCACATGGCGAAAATGCCGGCCTGACGTTGAAATCCCGTTTTGATGGCGATTGGCAGACAATCTCATCTGGCTTGCGTCGCGATTTGGGCGCGCAAATATATGGCCAATGGATTCGCTCTATCACCCTTGGCGACTTTTGTGACCTGACGGGTACGCTCGAACTTCTTTTACCCTCCGATTTTTCCGCAAGCTGGGTGTCGGATCATTATGCCGATCGCCTGCGTTTGGCTTGGTCGAGCACCAATAAAAGCGTGAAGCAGCTGAAAATCCGCACACGCCCCGGTGCACCGCGCGTCGAATTGCTCCGTGCATCGACAAACGCCGAGCGCATTGTCGCGCAAGAAGCGAACGACGCTCTGCCGCCACGTTCGGCACTTGATCCGCGGATGACGTTTGCGAATTTCGTTAAAGGCCAAACCAATGTTCTCGCGCTCAGCGCTGCAGAACGGGTGGCGTCGAAAGATAAGCCGCTTTTCAATCCCCTTTATCTTCAAGCGGCAACGGGTCAGGGCAAAACCCACCTGATGCATGCCATCGGTCATGCTTATGCCGAAGTGAACCCCGACGCGCAGATCATTTATATGTCTGCGGAAAAGTTCATGATGGAATTTGTTACCGCGATGCGGCGCAAGGAAGTCATGGAATTCAAGGCGCGCCTGCGTGCCGTCGACGTGTTGTTGATTGACGATATTCAGTTCATCATCGGCAAGGTATCGACACAGGAAGAGTTCCTCCACACCATCGACGCCATCATCGGTGCGGGCAAACGCCTCGTCGTTGCTGCCGACCGCGCGCCGCAAGCGCTGGACGGCGTGGATCAGCGCATCCTGTCGCGTCTGTCGATGGGTCTGGTCGCGGACATTCAACCAGCGGACCTGGAACTGCGCCGCCTGATTCTCGAACAACGCCTTGCCAACATGCCCGAAGCGCAAGTTGGTGAAGATGTGATCGAATTTCTGGCCCGCACCATCAGCCGCAATGTCCGCGAACTCGAAGGTGGCCTGAACAAGCTGCTGGCATATGCCCAGCTGACCGGCAAGCCAGTGACCCGGACCTTGGCGGAAGAGCAGCTGAAAGATATTTTGAGCGCTTGCCGCCGCCGTATCACCATCGACGAAATTCAACGTGCGGTATGCGAATATTATCGCATCGACCGGAGCGAAATGTCATCGAAGCGCCGAGCGCGCGCCGTTGTCCGCCCGCGTCAGGTCGCCATGTATCTCGCCAAGGTCATGACACCGCGTAGCTATCCTGAAATCGGACGCAAATTTGGCGGACGTGACCATTCGACGGTAATTCACGCCGTGCGCTTGGTCGAAGGCTTGCGTCAGCAGGACAGCGACATGGACAATGATGTCCGCGCGCTGCTGCGTCAGCTCGAAGCGTAATCCACCCCTTTTCAACATCCTTTCCAGAGCCTATCCACTGATGGGGAATCGGAAGGGATGCGATGGGACAATCTTGTGCGTCATGCGGGTCGGCAAATGCGGTTCGCGCGCTATTTTGTGGTCATTGCGGCGCTTCGCTGAACGTGCGACCTGTGTCCCGGGCTGCCCCTAAACGTTCACGGGCGATGCCTGTCGCGGCGCTGATTATGCTGTTCGTCTTCGTGGGTTTATATTTCTGGCTGTTCGTCCTTGATGACATGCAGAACGGTTCGGCAACGCCAACGGCCGAGCAGAGCACAAGCGCGACGGCCGCGGCCGAAATTTTCTTCACAATGACCGAAGCGAATATTCGCGACAAACCGACCACGTCCGACAGCGTGATATTGGGCAAGCTGCCGCGCGGATCGCAAGTGACGGGGGTTGTTCAGCCGGGTTCATCGCCCGGCGATGGTTGGATTGCATTGAGCGACGGCAATGGCTTCATCGCGATGGTCAATCTTTCACCGTCAAAACCACCCGAGCTCGTCAGCTTGTTGAACGATCAATCATGGGTTGTGGATATGCCCGTTGATGTGTGGGCGACGACGGCGTCGGATAGCGCGCTTATTGATCGTGCGCGCGCAGACACCACGCTGAAATTGGCTGGCCTTACCGCCGACAACTTCATTGAGGTGAAGCTTCCGGATAATCGCTACGGCTATCTGGCCGATGGAAAATCCATATTGGCGCGCTTGGGCGGTAAGCCGATTGCCATTGGCTTCAATCCGCAAACATGCGCCTTCAGCGGTGAGATTGGCGCCGAATTTACCAAAATTGGCGCGCGGCTTCGGGCGCAATGGCAAGCATTGGAAGCGAAAGAATATGCTGACGAGGCTGCACGCGAAAAAGCCTATGCCAAGGTCGAAGGCAAAAGCAGCTATGCGCGCCTGCGTCGTTCATTTGATGGATTATCGCTCACGGCGCTTGGTCAGCATTATGAATCGCAATCGCTGTATTTCGCGGACCCGCCAGCTAAGGTCATCACCGTTTTCCGCGACAATGGGTTTAACATTGGGCCCGATGGCATATTCAGGGCAACGGAACTGTACGCCGGCATATCCGGCACCCGCGGCGAGGGCACGGCCTATGGCCAAACCGAGCTGAGTTGCGGGGTCTGATCCGCAATCTTAGCTGTTTGCCGCGTGCTTAGCTGAGCGGATTAGCGCTTTTCCTCTGGCGCAACCGAGATGCGGACCGTTTCGCCGCCATTGCCGGGGAATCCTGTAAACATCGCCTCAACCAGATTTGGCACCAGATAAGGCAACTTGTTTGACCGTGACTTGGCCTCGGCCTTGCCTTCAAACAAGCGCTTGCCGTCGCCATTACGGTCAATCTTCATATCGAGATTGGCCGTGAATACTGTGAAGCTGTCGATTTCATAGGGGCGGTTGAAGCCGCTATACAGGAATGGATCATAATAGCCGACGACGTAACGCGCGCCACGACGGGTACGCACGACATAGGGCCGGTAAAAGCTGCCAAAGCCCCAATAAGGGTCATAAAACGGATCTTGGCGAACGACATTGCGTTCCTTGCCCTGATCGACCGCATAATCGAGCGTGACGGTCATATCGGCAGTTGCGCCCGTCGCGGGCACATAGCCGATTTCCTGAAGCTCGCTTGCCACCAAAGCCGCATATTGGCCAAATTCAATGCCGCCTGCATTGTCCGGGTTGGCCGCGCGGATAACAAAGGTCTGGCCCTGCGGTGCAGGCAATTCCTGAAAACGCGAGACATCAGCGTTAAATGGCGTTGCACAGGCACCAAGTGCCAGCAGTGCTATCGGAGCAAGAAAAGTTGCGACCTTCTTCATCATTTCAAATCCCCTAAGCAGCGACTGAGCGCCTTCAATAATACAACGCCATTACGTTACAAGAGTTTCGCTGAACTGTGGTTGAACGGCACTAGCGCACAATTTAGCGCAGCAGACCCAGCGCGGCATACGCTGCCTTCAACGTTGGTCCGCCAAGTTCACGCGCTTTCGCTGCCCCCTTGGCAAGCGCAGCGTCGATCTGCTCATGGTCATCCTTCAGAACAGCGAAGCGTTCGGAAATGGGACGCAGATGTTCAATGACGATTTCGGCCAATGCCGGTTTGAATGCGCCAAAGCCCTGACCGCCGAAACGCGATAGTGTCGCCTCAACAGTCTCATTGGCAAAGGCGGCATAAATGCCGACAAGATTTTTTGCTTCGGGGCGGCCTTCAAGGCCCGCAGGCTCGGACGGAAGTGGCTCAGGGTCGGTCTTGGCCTTTTTGATTTTGCTCAAGATGGTGTCGGCATCGTCGATAAGGTTAATCCGGCTCATATCGCTTGGATCCGACTTTGACATTTTCGAACTGCCGTCGCGCAGGGACATGATGCGCGCGGTTTCTTTGGGAATGATGGGATCGGGCAAGGTGAAGATATCGGTGCCGTTTCCGAAGTCCGTGTTGAATTTTTGGGCAATGTCGCGCGCAAGTTCCAAATGCTGCTTTTGGTCTTCGCCGACCGGAACATGCGTCGCCTGATACAATAAGACGTCTGCGGCCTGAAGCACGGGGTAGGTGAACAGCGCGATGCTGGCGCCTTCGCGGTTCTTGCCTGACTTGTCCTTGAACTGCGTCATGCGGTTCAGCCAACCCATGCGCGCTGTGCCGGTGAGCAACCACTGTAGCTCTGCATGGGCAGGGACCTGTGCTTGGTTGAACAATATCGCCTTGTCGGTGTCCAGTCCGCACGCAAGCAAGGCCGCGGCCATCTCGCGCGTGTTCGCGGTCAACTCGGCCGGATCATGCGGCATGGAAATCGCGTGCAAATCGGCAAGGAAATACAGGCATTCCATTTCATCCTGCATCTTAACCCAGTTGCGGATTGCACCCAGATAATTGCCCAAGTGCAGATTGCCGGTGGGTTGAATGCCAGAAACGACGCGCATGATTATGACTCGCTTATATTGGCCGCGGGCGAGTCTGCACGCCTGCGGAACAGGGATTTCAATTCTTGAATTCGGTAAGCGCCGAAAAGCAATATGGCTAGCGCATATACAGCGCCGCCAGCGCTCACGAGAACCGACAGCACAGCGATGCGACGCCACAATCCCGTGCCCAATTGGTCTTCAATGATTTCATTGCCGAAAAACAGGGCGACGCCCATCAATGCTGCGGCCAGAACAATACGCCACGCCTTTTGCTTGAGCCGCGCATCGACCGCGATATGCCCGCGTTTGCGCAAGGTGAACCATAGCAAGGCGACATTGACCCAAGCCGATATCGCAGTCGCAACGCCAACGCCGATATGTGCGAGTGGCCAAATAAGAATGAGGTTACCGATAAGGTTCACCAACATCGACCACAAAGCCAACCGCAGCGGCGTTTTGGTATCGCTGCGCGCGTAAAATCCGGGCGTCAGCACCTTGATGAGGACATAAGCCGGAACGCCGGCCGAGAAGGCCATTAGGACGGCGGCCGTCCCGCGCGTGTCGGCGGCTGTGAATGCGCCATGTTCAAATATGCCATGGACGATTGGTATCGCCGAAACGATCAGAGCCGCCGTCGCGGGCATGGCAAAGAACAATGCCAGCTCGACAGCGCGATTCTGCGTGTCGGACGCTGCCTTGCTATCGGCTCCGGCGATTTGCCGCGAAAGCGCAGGCAGGATTGCGGTACCAATGGCGATGCCAATCAATCCCAATGGCAGTTGGTTCAAACGGTCCGCATAATAGAGCCATGATACCGATCCTTCTGGCAAGAACCGCGCCGCGAGCGAGGTTGAGATAAGAAGGTTGAATTGAATGGCGCCTTGGCCAATCGCGGCTGGCGCAATCAATGCGAGCATCAATTTTACGTCGGGCGTTAGACGCGGCAACGCAAGCTTCAGGCTGGCCCCCGCGCGGTGGCATGCCCACATGAGCCAAAGCAATTGGAGCGCGCCGGACACGGTAACGGCAATGGCTTGCGTGACCGCCGTTTCAATTTCGCTGTCACCACGGAAGAAAATCAGCGCGATAATCATGCAGATATTCAGCAATATCGGCGCGGCGGCATTGACCCAGAAACGGTTCAGCGAATTCAATATGCCGCCTAGTAGTGACACCAACGAGATGAGCGCGAGATAGGGAAAGGTGATAATCGTGAGATGGCGTGCGAGCGCAAATTTCTCCGGCCCGCCATCGGGGAAGCCGCCGGTCATCGCCCAGACAACCGGACCCGCCGCCAGCATCATGATGCCCGTGAACAGCACCAGAAATGGAAACAGCACCGACAGCACTTGGCTCGCGAAGGTGCGCGCCGCGGTGAGGCCCATTTGCGCCTTTTCGCGTTCAGCCTCGGTCATTTTCTTGTTGAACAGAGGGACAAAAACTGCTGCGAATGCGCCTTCGGCGAACAATGCACGAAACAGATTGGGCAGCCGCCACGCAATCAGAAACGCGTCGGACGCAAGGCCTGCACCGACATAGCGCGCCATCAACATATCGCGCACAAGGCCAAGCACGCGGCTGACCAAAGTCAGCCCCCCAATGGTAATGCTGTTTCGAACCAGGCTCATATGTTCACCTGGTGCCTACGGCTTCAGGCTTCGCCTGCAGGCTGCGTTTCTGCCATCTGCTGTGCTTGCGTGAGCTGCTGGATATACAATGCGTTGAAATCGATCGGTTCGAGAACGAGCGGTGGATAGCCTGCGTCGCGAACGGCATCGGCAACAATCCGGCGTGCAAACGGGAACATCAAACGCGGTGCTTCACCGAAAAGGAACGGGTGCGCTTGCTCGTCGCTGACATTGCGCAGACCAAATAGCGTGCCGTACTCGAGCTCGACCGAGAAATGGACGCCATTGTCGCTTTCGGCTTTGACCGCGAGCTTCAAGGTGATTTCGTGCACTTCATCCGTGATGGCATTGGCCAGAATGTTCACCTGGACGTCGATTTGCGGGGTCACTTCCCAGTTAAAGCTGTGCGGAGCATTCGGGTTTTCTACCGACAAGTCCTTGATATA
>DBOA01000071.1 GCA_002299195.1 Sphingomonadales bacterium UBA658 | reverse complement strand
GGCGATGACATGCGCGAAGGCCTGACCGCGATTGTGTCGGTGAAATTGCCCGATCCAAAATTCTCGTCGCAGACCAAGGACAAGTTGGTCTCGTCGGAAGTACGCCAGCCGCTGGAAAGCCTGATGGCCGACCGGATGAGCGAGTGGCTTGAAGAAAATCCCGGCCATGCACGTACCGTGATCCAAAAGGTCATTGATGCTGCCGCCGCCCGCGAAGCGGCACGTAAAGCACGCGAGGCCAGCCGCAAATCGGTGATGAGCGTTGCGTCTCTGCCCGGCAAGCTTGCCGACTGTCAGGAAAAAGATCCCGCCAAATCCGAACTGTTCCTGGTCGAAGGCGACTCCGCAGGTGGTTCGGCAAAGCAAGGTCGCGACCGGCATTATCAGGCAATTTTGCCGCTCAAGGGTAAAATCCTGAACGTCGAGCGCGCGCGTTTTGACCGGATGCTTTCGTCCAAGGAAGTGGGCACGCTCATTCAAGCCATGGGCACGGGCATTGGCCGCGAAGATTTCAACATTGAAAAGCTGCGCTATCACAAGATTGTGATCATGACCGACGCTGACGTCGACGGGTCACATATCCGCACATTGTTGCTCACATTCTTCTATCGCCAGATGCCGGAGATTATCGAAAACGGCCATCTCTTCATCGCCCAGCCGCCTTTGTACAAGGTCGCAAAGGGCCGCAGCGAGATTTACGTTAAGGACGACAAGGCGCTCGACGACCATCTTGCTGAATTGGGTCTTGGCGGCGTTGTGCTTGAAGGTGCCGGCGGACAACGCGCAGGCGCCGATTTGGGCGCACTGGTCGATCATGCCCGCCGTATGCGCAGCCTGATGGCGTTTGTCCCGCGCCGCTACGACCCCACAATTGTCGAGGCCATGGCGCTAACCGGCGCGCTTGACCCCGAAGCAACCGACCGCGCGGCTGCGGTGGCCAAGGCGGCCGCATGGATGGGTGCGCAGGATGTTGAGGGCAAATGGTCCGGCCGCGTATCCGAAGACGGTGGGTATCACTTCGAACGCCTATGGCGCGGTGTAACCGATCACCACATTATCGACGCGGCATTCCTAATGTCGGCAGAAGCACGCAAGCTGCACAAGCTCGCCAGCGAAGAAACCGCCAGTTACGAAACCCCTGCCCGATTGGTGAAGGTCACGGCCGCTGCAGCAGCCGATGCCGCCGAAGACATCGAAGCAGATAGCGACGCAGAAGCCGCGGATGCCGTTGGCGACCAAGCCAAGCGCGCAACAACCGCCGTGAGTGTAGGCAATAAAGGCGCGATCACGCGTCCATCGGAATTGCTTGAGGCCATACTCGCCGCAGGGCGAAAGGGCCTATCGATTTCGCGCTACAAGGGTCTTGGCGAAATGAATGCGGAGCAATTGTGGGAAACGACACTTGATCCCGATCACCGGTCGCTGCTGCGTGTTGAAATTGACCAGGCTGACCTTGCGGACGATATCTTCACCAAGTTGATGGGCGAAGTGGTTGAGCCGCGGCGTGATTTCATTGTCGAAAACGCGCTCAACGTCGCCAATCTGGACGTTTGAGCGCAAAGCCTGTGCACATTATCGCTTCGACAATTGGAAGCGTGCGGCGTTTATTGTAACCCGCACGCCTCGGGGGGGAATGTTATGCACAAACGTCACTATCTTGCGCTCGCGCTCATCGTCGTACCGGTTTTGGCGCAGGCGGGGGACAGCCGTGTCGAAATCGGCACCGGATTGGCCAGCTATTATGGCGCCGAACTCAGCGGCAATCGCACGGCCAGTGGCGAGCGTTTTGATCCAAATGCGATGACGGCGGCACACCGGACATTATCCTTTGGCACAAGGGTGGTGGTCACCAATCTGGCCAATGGTCAGGAAGTTGTCGTGCGGGTGAACGACCGCGGTCCGTGGAGCAAATCACGCATCATGGATCTATCTTATGCTGCGGCCAAACAGATCGGCATGCACCGCAGCGGGACCGCAAAGGTTAAGCTCGAGCGGCTCGATTAACCAAGCGCAGCGCGCTGCCAGTCTGGCAGAACAAGCGCCGTCAAATCTTCGACGCGGCGCAACTCCACCGATATGTCAAGTTCCGGATAGACGCACCGCTGCCGGCTCTCGTCGGCTTGTGCCAACGAGACGACCACCAGCCGCCGGTTCACCTTCTGCCGCCAGTTCATACGCGCGGTATTCTCCTGCCCGACATAACATCCCTTGGTGAAGGATACCCCGTTCAGTTCGGCGGCGTTGGCCTCAAGCCACAACGTCTGTTCACTGCCCAGCTCATTTACGCCCTCGGTGATGCCGAGCCCCAACCGATGCGCTCGATATTCGGCGCTCGCGTCGATATCATCGGCAGCCGGTGTGCCCAGCCAGCGTGTCCCAAGCTCCGCATGGCGCGGGTCTGAACTGCCTTCGCTTTTCCAGAACACGCCGCATATAGGATCAATGGCAATGGCGATTTTCCGGCGCAACCGGTACATGGACAGGCGGCGGACCAATGCGTCGGCTTGCGTGCCTTCGCAATCGATAAGCACATCTTCACCATCTGCCCATAGGATGAAATCGAACAGTGCCTTTCCCTGCGGGCTCAGCAAACCTGCCCATAAGGGCATTTCTGCCGCGCTATCCTGAGTCACCAGACCCTGCAGAAATTGGCGCGCGTCCTCATTTGCCTCGGTGGGTGACAGACGGATAACGCAGCGGTCGAAAAGACGGGTGTTTGGCATAGGTGACAGATAGGGGGAGAGGCGCTTAAAGGGAAGCCATGACCGACCAGATGATTCTTTCCATCCGCCGCCCTGATGATTGGCATCTCCATTTTCGTGACGGCGCAGCGATGCGCAGCGTGGTGCCCTTCACCGCGAAACAGTTTGCGCGCGCGATTGTCATGCCCAATTTGTCGCCACCGGTAACAACCGTTGAAGCGGGCGCGGCCTATCGTGACCGGATTTTGGCGGCGGTGCCCGAAGGCGTCACATTCACGCCGCTTATGACGGCCTATCTTACCGACGTAAGTGACGGGAATGAACTCGCGCGCGGTCACGCCGAAGGTGTGTTTACAGCAGCAAAGCTATACCCCGCGCATGCCACCACCGGAAGCGCACACGGCGTTACGAACATAACCAACATCATGCCCGCGCTGGAGCATATGGCGCGGATCGGCATGCCATTGCTGATCCACGGCGAAGTCACAGACTCGCATGTCGATATCTTTGACCGTGAGGCTGTGTTCATTGAACGGACGCTGTCAAAACTGGTCCGCGGTCTGCCTGAGCTGAAGATCGTGTTTGAACATATCACCACCGCAGACGCCGTTGCTTTTGTAGATGCCAGCGGTCCCAATGTCGGGGCGACAATTACGCCGCAACATTTGCACATCAACCGCAATGCGATGTTTGCGGGCGGCATCCGTCCGCATGCTTACTGCCTGCCAGTCGCCAAACGTGAGGTGCACCGGCTTGCGCTCCGCAAGGCTGCGACATCGGGCAGCCGTAAATATTTCCTCGGCACCGACAGCGCGCCGCACGACAAATCTGCCAAGGAAAGCGCCTGCGGATGTGCGGGTATCTTCAACGCGCCCTTCGCATTGGAAAGCTACGCCGCCGTCTTTGAAGAAGAAGGCGCGCTCGACAAATTTGAGGCCTTTGCTTCGGAAAACGGCCCGCGTTTCTATGGCCTGCCGTTGAACGAGGAACGCATAATATTGGAACGC
>DBOA01000015.1 GCA_002299195.1 Sphingomonadales bacterium UBA658 | reverse complement strand
ATGGCTGTCGCTTTGTCATGCAAAGGGCGGCGCAGAACCGGAGAGAAACGATGTTCGCGAGAACCGAGAGATTGTTATTACGGCCCAGCTGGCCCGAAGATGCGGCCGAACTTCATCAGGCCATTGCCGATGAAGGCATTGTCCGCAATCTCGCCCGCGCGCCCTGGCCCTACACGGCGGAGGACGCCGTGCGTTCCGCCACGCAAGAGCATGACGCGCACTTCCCTTCCTTTTTGATGATGCGCCGCACCAATGGCGCCCCACGCCTGATCGGCGCGTGCGGCATTGGCAACTTCAATAATGACGCCGAACTCGGCTATTGGATCGGCAGGCCATATTGGGGATTGGGCTTTGCCACGGAAGCCAGTCGCGCCGTCATTGAGATAGCCAAGACGATCGGCCACAAAAAATTGGTCGCCAGCCACTTCACCGACAACCCCGCGTCGGGGAATGTTTTGCGCAAGCTTGGCTTTCAAAACACCGGCAAGACGGCACTACGCCACAGCAACGGCCGCGGCATTGCCACGACGTGCGCGCTGTACGAACGCTCGCTTGAGTACGCCGTTACCGACGATGGAGATATGCGAAGCACACGCCCCCTCGGCATGCGCGAATATATGGAGCGTCTTCAGGCGGCATAAGCGGCATTCAACGCTATTGGACAAGCCATGCAATTGGCCTAACGTGTAAAATGATATTTACGCACAGGCACTCATGACCACACACGCTTCAAAAATCGTACAACTGAATGATCCCGCCATGCCGCGCCGGTTAAGCCCCGAGGCGAGCCGCTTGGCGGCGCTTGAGGCCGCGCGGGACCTGTTGCTTGAATCGGGTCCGCAGGCCGTTACCCTCAAAGCCGTCGCGGGACGCATTGGCCGCACACACGCCAATTTGCTGCATCATTTCGGTTCAGCCTCTGGGCTGCAGCGCGAACTTGCAGGCTATATGGGCGACAAGATCTGCAGCAAAATCGGCGCAGCGGTTGCCCAAATGCGTGGCGGCGTTGTGACCCCGCACGAGCTGGCTGACTTGATTTTTGACCAGTTCGATCGCGAGGGTGCGGGTGCGCTGGCGTCGTGGATGCTGCTGTCGGGCAATGAAGATGCGCTCGACCCGATTATCGAGGCGATCCATAGACTGGTCGACGAAATCAGCGAAGACGGACAAGACGACACGTCGCTGCATGAACTTACGCTCGAAATGGTGCTGATGGCGCTGGGCGACGCATTGTTGGGCGGCCCGATGTCGGCCTCACTCGGCCTGCCGCGCGAGACGGGACGGCAAATTGCCGGCCGCAAGTTGGCGGATTCATTCGATGAATGGCAGTCCCAGATTAAAAGCTAAGGCGCGACGCGATAATATTCGCGGTACCACGCCGCAAATTTTTCCAGACCCTCGGCCAGCATCACTTTGGGTTTATAGCCCGTCAGTGCATGGAGCTTGGACACATCGGCATAGGTGGCCGTGACATCGCCAGGCTGCATGGGGCGCATCACTTTGACAGCTTCATGCCCGATGGCTTTCTCAAGCGTCTCGATCATGTCCATCAGGCCAACCGGATGGCTGTCGCCGATGTTGAGCACACGGTGCTCGCCGCGTGCGGGCGGGTTATCAAGCGCGCCAATAATCCCGTCGACAATGTCATCAATATAGGTGAAATCGCGCGCCATCTTCCCGTCGCCATAGACTTCGATGGCCTCGCCTTTGACGATTTTCTGCGTGAAGCTGAAATAGGCCATGTCGGGGCGTCCCCAAGGACCATAGACCGTAAAGAAGCGCAGGCCCGTTTGCGGGAAGCCGTATAAATTGGCGTAGGACTGGCTCATCAACTCACACGCGCGCTTGGTCGCCGCATAAAGTGACACGGGATCGTTGACGGGCTCATCTTCCTTGAAGCCCTCGCCGCCCATCGGCTTGTCGCCATAGACTGAACTGGAGGAGGCGTAGACCAGATGCTCAAAACCCTCCGCATGGCGGCACGCTTCCATTACCGAGAGATGGCCCGCAAGATTGGAGCGTTCATAGGCGAAGGGGTTTTCAATACTGTACCGCACGCCCGCCTGCGCCGCCAAATGGACCACGCGCACAATGTTGTTGTCGCGGACAAGCGCAGCCATTTTTGCGGCGTCGGCAATGTCCATGCGTTCAAATGCGAAACTATTGATCCCGGCAAAGGTCGCCAAGCGCGCCTCTTTCAGTGCGGGGTCGTAATAGTCATTGACGATATCGACGCCAATGACACGCTCACCGCGCGCCAACAACCGATGCGCCACGGCGTGGCCAATGAAACCGGCTGCGCCTGTTACGAGTATCGGTGCCGGCATGTCAAAAAACGTCCTTATGCATCAACGCAAATGCGCGGGCGTAAAAAGCACTTAGCTTTTCGCCTGATGCCGAGCGCTTTACCACCGAACGGTGCCGACGCAACATTGGTGATGTCAACGATGTCGCTTAGAAAATATTAGTTTGAAATATGGCTTTTGTAGGTCGCGCAAGTCAGGCGGCGCGGCGTTGATCCGTTGCCTGTAGCCATGCACGTGCCTGGCGCTGTGCCTCTGCGATTTCGCGTGCGGTCATCTCGTCCGAGATATCTGCGCGGCACATTATCGCCGCCTCGCTGCCATTCAGGGCCGCGAGATTGAACCATTTGTGCGCCTCAATCAGGTCGACTTCGACCCCGCCGCTTCCGCTAGAATAGGCCATGCCCAAGTCATATAATGCGTCCGCATCGCCGCGCGCCGCATCGGCCAACCGGCTTTCCATCAAGAAATTCGCGCTTTTGAAACTGTTACCCATGATTACTGTCCCCACATCCACTGTGTGAGATCAATCTCGCCAAACATGGATAACAAATGGTTAACGCAAAACGTGAAAACCGTGTCCAGATTGGAAGGTAAAGTGTGCGCCTATAGCGGGCAGTTATCCAGCAGGCGCGTCTTGCCGATCTTGGCCGCCACCAACAACCGCGCCTCTCGGCCGTCAACGGCTTGTAGTTCCTCAAGTGTCACCGCGTCGGCGAGCGCGAAATAGTCCACCGCATCAAAGCCGCCCGCCAATATGTGTGCAGTCGCGGATGCAAGCGTGTCAGTAACACCTTTGCCGGCACGAATATCGCGCGCCGCGTCTTCCAACGCCCTTGGCAAAGCCAATGCCGCCACCCTTTGTTCGGGCGTCAGATAGGCATTGCGTGAGGACAATGCGAGGCCGTCTGCGTCACGCACGATCGGGACACCCAATATCTCGAGATCGAAGTCGAGATCGCGGGCCATTTGGCGGATGACCGCGAGTTGCTGGAAATCCTTCTCACCAAATAGCGCGACATCGGGCTGAACCTGATTGAACAGTTTTGCGACAACGAGCGCGACACCGTCAAAATGCCCGGGGCGTGAACCGCCGCAATATCCGCGACTTGGCCCATCGACATGCACTTTGGTCGCAAAGCCCTGCGGATAGACTGTCGCCGCGGTGGGCGACCACAAGATGTCGACACCCGCCGCACGCAACAATTCTGAATCGCGTTCAAAGGTGCGTGGATAGGCGTCGAGATCTTCATTTGGGCCGAATTGGGTCGGGTTCACAAATATAGACACCACGACCGCGTCGGCATGGCGCCGCGCATTGTCGACCAGTGCCATATGACCGTCATGTAATGCCCCCATGGTCGGGACAAGCGCAATGCGCGCGCCCTCTTTTCGCAGGAGGGAAACATTGTGCCGTAATGAAGCAAGTTGATTGATGGTTTGCACGTGTCGGCGGCCTTGTTTAATGGCTTTAAGTGAACCCGCCTATGCGGGACGGCGTGGCGACATTTCAAGGCAAATGTCGGGCGCAAGATATTTAGGACAGATCTGGGGGAATATGGCCAAGGCACATCACATTGTTTTCGCTAATGAAAAGGGCGGAACGGGTAAGTCGACGACGGCGGTGCATGTCGCCATTGCGCTGGCATCGCGCGGTGCGCGGGTGGCATGTATTGACCTTGATTCACGCCAGCGGACATTGTTTCGCTATCTTGAGAACCGGCGCGACACAATTGCGCGGCGTCGCATCAGCCTGCCCATGCCCGTGTTTGAAGTGTTTGAGCATGATTCTCAGGCGACACTTGACCGGCAAGTCGAACGCCTGGGCGCCGAGAATGATTTCCTGATCTTTGACACGCCCGGCCGCGATGACACATATGCCCGCCTCGTCGCCACACGCGCAAATACGCTGGTGACCCCGATCAATGACAGCTTTGTAGACTTTGACCTCATCGGCCAAGTCGATGCGGAAAATTTCAAAGTGCGCAAATTGAGCTTCTATGCCGAGCTCATTTGGGAGGCGCGCAAGGAACGGGCCAAGACCGACGGAGTCACGATCGACTGGATCGTGGTGCGCAACCGGCTGCACAATATGGAGGCGCGCAACCAGCAGCGCATGACCAATGCCATTGCCGAATTGTCGAAGCGTGTGGGTTTCCGGTCGGTGCCGGGCTTGAACGAACGCGTTATTTATCGCGAGCTTTTCCCGTCGGGACTGACGCTGATCGACAAGGGCCATTTGGGACAGTTGGCGACTGCGCATATTGCGGCACGTCAGGAATTGCGCGAACTTGTGACAGGCCTCGCGCTTCCCGATCTGCAGGGTTCCATGCTCGTTTAATGGCCTTTCTTGGGCTCCTGATTATCGCCGCGCTGGTATGGGCGGTGTGGAAGAAAAAGCTGCAATCGCAACAGCTGCTGCCGATATTGCTTGGGATTGGCGGCGCCTTTTTGGCCGCGCGCGGGAGCCTACTGCTCGGGCTCGGCGCAATTGTAATTGCCGCGGCGTGGTACCGCGGGATGACCTGGCGGCTGTTTAGGAAGGGCGTGAAAGACAATGACGCGGCAGCGCTTGATGCGGCCCGTGTTCTGCTTGGCGTTTCCCGTTTCGATACTGCCGACCGCATTCGCGAACGGCATCGCGTCTTGATTTCTCAAAACCATCCTGATGCAGGCGGCAGCAATGCACAAGCCGCCGCGTTGAACAAAGCCCGCGATCTTTTATTGGATGACTTGAACAACAAACGACTGTAATTACTAAACTATGCTGTAATTATAAAAATATCTCCCAAAAATAGGCACCCCATGACCCATAATTTCCACCCCACTTCGCTGCGTGAATATGATATTCGCGGTATCATTGGTGAAACGCTTGGCGCGAATGATGCCTATGCCATCGGTCGTGGCTTTGGCACGTGCCTGGTCCGGGCCGGCGGCAAAAAGGCTGCTGTGGGTTATGACGGCCGCCTCAGTTCACCTATGCTCGAAGAAGCGCTGGTGAAGGGATTGAACGACAGCGGTGTGGACGTTGTGCGTATCGGCATGGGGCCAACGCCCATGCTATATTATGCCGAAGCCGTTCTCGACGACGTAGACGGCGGCATTGAAATAACCGGCAGCCATAATCCAGCCAATTATAATGGCTTCAAAATGGTCCTCATGGGGAAACCGTTTTTTGGCGCGGATATCCAAAAGCTGGGCAGCATGGCGGCGGCAGGGGATTGGACCGCCGGTGAGGGTACTTCCGAGCATTTGGATATCCTTGACCAATATGTCGCCCGCGTTGCCGAAGCGGCGCCGCAAAAGGCATTCCGCATCGGGTGGGACGCAGGCAACGGGGCGGCGGGACCGGCAATTGAAAAGCTGGTTAAGATGTTACCCGGTGAGCACCATCTTTTGTTTGTGGATGTGGATGGCCAGTTTCCCAATCATCATCCCGATCCCACCGACCCCGTAAATCTGGTCGATCTGCAAAAGCTTGTCGCGGAAAAGCAGCTCGATTTCGGAGTGGCTTTTGACGGCGATGGCGACCGCATTGGCGCGATTGATGGCGAGGGGCGTGTTATCTGGGGCGACCAATTGCTTCAGATCTTCGCCGAAGACGTGCTGGGCGATGTCCCGGGCGCTACGATTATCGCCGATGTGAAGGCATCGCAGGCACTGTTTGACCGCGTGGAGCAACTTGGCGGGCAGCCGCTGATGTGGAAAACCGGCCACAGCCTGATTAAATCCAAAATGAAGGAAACAGGGTCGCCACTGGCGGGCGAAATGAGCGGCCACATTTTCTTCAAGCATGAATATTATGGCTTTGATGACGCGATTTACGCGGCGGTGCGTTTAATGGCCGCGTCGGCCAAGCTCAGCAAAAGCGTCACTGAACTGCGCGGCGATATGCCCGTCATGATCAACACCCCCGAAATGCGTTTTCAGGTCGATGAGGCGCGTAAGTTCGCGGTGATCGACGAAGTTCTCGCGCGGCTTTCGACAGACGGCGCCGACGTCAACAACACCGACGGCGCGCGCGTGAACACGCCCGATGGCTGGTGGTTGTTGCGTGCATCAAACACGCAGGATGTATTGGTCGCACGCGCGGAAGCATCAAGCGAAGAGGGCCTCGACCGACTGATGACGCAGATTGATGCGCAATTGGCGGCATCGGGACTGGAACGCGGAGAGCAAGCAGGGCATTAAGCTCTGGTGACATTACCTTCCATCATCCTCGACTGGTTCGCCGCACGCGAATGGACGCCGCGGCGGCATCAGTTGGAGATGCTGGAGGCCGCTGGCGAAGGGCGGCATGCGTTGCTCGTCGCCGCGACGGGTGCGGGCAAGACGCTTGCTGGATTTTTGCCGACATTGGCCGAATTAGTTGAAGACATGCGTTCCCCGGCGCAGGCCGGGGCCCAGACGAGATCAAGCAAAGCTGCATTGGAGGCTGGATCCCAGCCTGCGCTGGGAAACACATTGACGCCGGCGAGCGGCCTGCACACGCTCTATATCTCCCCGCTCAAGGCGCTTGCGGTCGATGTCCGGCGCAATCTGTTAATGCCAATCGAGGAAATGGGCCTACCCATCCGCGTCGAGGCACGTACGGGCGATACGCCGTCCGATCGCAAGGCGCGGCAGCGGTTGAAGCCGCCGCATATTTTGCTGACTACGCCCGAATCATTGTCGCTGCTGCTCAGCCACGAAGACAGCGTGCACATGTTCTCGACGCTCAAGCGCGTCATCATCGATGAAGTACACGCATTCGCCATTGGCAAGCGCGGCGACCTGCTCAGCCTTTCGCTTGCGCGCCTCCAGACTCTCGCGCCCGATCTGCAACGCGTTGCCCTCTCCGCCACCGTCGCCGATCCCGATGACTATCGCGCCTGGCTCGCGCCTTATGGTGACATCAACCAAGTGCGCTTGGTCGAAGGCGAGGCGGCGGCAGAGCCAGACCTAAACATCCTCCTCCCCGAAGGCAGCGTGCCATGGGCGGGGCACAGCGGGCATCATGCGATACCGCAGCTGATCGACGAAATTGGCCGCAACAAAATCACGCTGATATTCTGCAACACACGCTTCCTCGCCGAGTTCATCTTCCAGAAGTTATGGGACGCGAATGAGCCAAAATATGCCATCGGCATTCACCACGGCTCGCTATCGGTTGAGGCGCGGCGCAAGGTCGAAGGCGCAATGGCCGACGGCAAGCTGCGCGCATTGGTGTGCACGGCCTCGCTCGATCTGGGGGTCGACTGGGGCGATGTCGATTGCGTCATTCAAATGGGCGCGCCCAAGGGATCGTCACGGCTTCTGCAACGTATTGGCCGGTCCAATCACCGGATGGACGAGCCATCCAAGGCCATCCTTGTCCCCGGTAACCGCTTTGAATATCTGGAGGCACAGGCCGCCTATGACGCGGTGGCCGCGGGCGTGCGCGATGGGGAGACCTTCCGTCCCGGAAGCTATGACGTCTTGGCGCAGCATGTCATGGGCATTGCGTGCGCGGGTCCGTTTGATGAGGAACAGTTGTTGGCGGAGGTGCAATCTGCCCTGCCTTATTCCGCGATGGATGCCGCGACCTTTGCCCGCGTCATCGCCTTTGTCGCGACGGGTGGCTATGCGTTGAGGGCGTATGACCGGTTCAAGAAACTGGTCAAAGACCCCGACGGCAGGTGGCGGCTGTCGCACCCGCAATTTGCCGCGCAGCACCGGTTTAATGCGGGCATCATTGTTGATGCGCCGATGCTCGAAATCCGTTTCCGCAATGGCCGCAAGTTGGGCAAGGTTGAGGAATCCTTCGCCTCGACGCTCAGCCCGGGCAACACGTTCACCTTTGCCGGCATGGCGCTTGAGGTGGAATCCATCAAGGACCTCGACCTCATCGTCCGCGCCGCCACAAAGCCTGCGACCAATATCCCAAGCTATATGGGCGCGCGCCTGCCGCTCACCACGCATCTTGCGGGCAGGGTGCGGCAGATGTTGACCGATCGCACAGGATGGGCGCGCTTTCCCGACGAAGTGCGCGAGTGGCTGGAGATGCAGGCCTATCGCAGCCAGATGCCCAAGCCCGGTCAGCTTCTGGTCGAGACATTCCCGCACGACAAACGGCATTATATGGTGACCTATCCCTTTGAAGGCTGGAACGCGCACCAGTCGCTCGGCATGCTGATCACCCGCCGCATGGAAAGCCGCGGCCTGATGCCCATGGGCTTTGTCGCCAGCGATTATGCCTTGGGGGTCTGGAGCCTGAAGCCGATTACCGATCCGGTCCCTTTATTCTCCTCCGACATTTTGGCCGATGAATTCACCGAGTGGGTGGAATCGAGCTATTTATTGAAGCGGGCCTTTCGTGAGGTTGCTGTTATCAGCGGCCTTGTCGAGCGACAGCATCCCGGCAAGCGCAAGACGGGCAAGCAGGTCACTTTTTCCACTGACCTTATTTACGATGTGTTGCGCAAATATGAGCCCGACCATCTGCTGCTGGAGGCGGCATGGGCCGATGCGCGCACGCGGTTGACCGACGTGGGTAGGCTTGGTGATTTGTTGGACCGCGCCGCCGATACGATGTTGCACGTCGACCTCGAACGCGTCAGCCCACTCGCTGTCCCGTTGCTGGTGATGATTGGCCGCGAGAGTGTGGCGCAGGGGTCGGTTGATGACGCGCTGCTGATGGAGGCCGAAAGCCTCGCCGGTATTGCGATGACGCCGTGAAACGAAACCGTAGCCCTGAGCCTGTCGAAGGGTGACCAGCGGACAGGCGCCCTTCGACGAAGCTCAGGGCTACGGTGATTTGGAGCCGCAGTCCCTTTTTAGTTCAACAGATTCTGTTTCCAGAACATCAATGTCGACCAGAATTGATAGTCGACATTTTCCTTCTTCGCGAAGCCATGGCCTTCATTTTTGCCCAACAAATGCCAAGCGACGCCGCCCTTGTCGCGGATTGCCTTTACGATTTGGTCGGCTTCCGATGCTGGAACGCGGGGGTCGTTCCCACCGGTGACGACAAACATCGGTTTCGTGATTTCCGCCACGCGGGTCAGTGGTGATATCTCAAGCAGCTTTGCCCGCTGAACCGGATCGCGTTCGTCGCCATATTCGACGCGGCGAAGATCGCGGCGATAGCTTTGGGTGTTTTCCAAAAATGTGACGAAGTTGGAAATGGCGACAATGCAGTTCGTCGCGCGCAATTTATCCTTATACTGCACAGCGGCGGCATAGCACATATAGCCCCCGTAAGATCCGCCAGCGAGGCCAAAGCGGCTTGCATCAAGCGATGGGTCTTTGGCGAGCGCACCCAGAAACGCGCCCATGTCTTTGACCGAGTCCTCACGTTTGAACGGGCCATTGTCGAGGCCGACAAATTTTTTCCCATATCCGGTTGAGCCGCGGACGTTGGGATAGAAAATCGCGACACCCATTTCGTTCAGCAGATAGTTGCTGCGTCCTTGGAAGCCGGGCCGCGATTGCCCCTCTGGACCGCCATGCACATTCATGATCATCGGCCGCTTGCCGGGGAACTTCGCTGGATCGGGGCGATAGAGAAATCCAGACACGGGCAACCCGTCAAAGCTTTTGACCGTCAGCAATTCAGGCTCGACATTCTTCGACACATCCAGACCGCCGGTTTCGCTTTCGGTCCAGCGGGTCACCTTCAATGTTTTTGGATCAACGCTGTACGCGTCCGCCGCGCTGCGGGCCGAGGTGAACGTCACGCCGATCTCGCCCCATTCGGAGACTTCGAACCCGCCGATTATGCCTGCCGGCAAGCCGTCCACAACGCGGACCTTGTTGGTTTTGGGATCAAGCAATTTGAGTTTGCTTATCCCCGCCTCGTTGGTTTCGTACACGATGAAACTGCCGTCCGGTGAAATGTCGAAGCTGTCGACATCCCATTTCTCTGCAGGACCGCGCGGCGTGAATGTGCCGGTGGCGATGTCGATGGTGCCCAATCGCTGAAAATCCGAACCTTCGTCGGACGTCACCCACAATGAACCATCGGGTGCGAAAGACGCGCCGCCAATGGCAATGTCTTTGGTATGGTCGCCAATGGGCGTCATCTTGCCCGTGGCCAGATCAAGAAGCGACATGTCGACATTGCTGACCGACAGATACTGTCCGACGACCGCGCTTTTCTTGTCGGACGAAAACGCGCCAACATTCCAACCGCCGCCTTTGACTTGAGCAACCATACGGCTCGTCGATGGGTCGCGCGGGTTCATCACATAGATGTCATTGTCGGTGCCGTTGCGCCGCGTCGACGTATAGGCGACCAACTCTCCATCATCGCTCCATGCGTTTATGCTGTTGCGGCTTTTGCCGTCGGTCAGCAGCGTGAGCTTGCCGTCCTTCAGCGCATAGATTTGGTAGAATTCATTGCCGCCGATATCTTTCTGCGTCAGCAATATGTCGCCGGTTTTCGGGGCCCAGCTGCCACCACCAACGGGCTCCGCCTCAAAGCTAATTTGCTTACGGTCCATCATCGGCCCAGCGACGCGGTGCAACTGCGCGGTGTTGCCGAAACGGGTCGCGATCAGCATGGATTTGTCGGTCGGATGCCAACCGGAGAAGCTTGCCGTACGAAATTCCATATAGGGCCGCGTCTGCACGGGCAGCTCATCCGGCACGGGAGGGACGCCATCGGCGACCAGCGCGTCGGGTTTCGGCGCATCGGCAAAGGCAGGCGCCATGGGCAAAGCCAGCGCGGCAATCAAAAGAAGTTTCTTCATATTTATCCCCTTCTGTAATTTTATGATGCGGAGGCTAACGCAAAGCTGCCGCCGCAACAAACGACTTTGTTCCCGCTTCGACAAAAGGCGGATTCGGTTCGACGGGCCATGCCTTGTCGCTGTGCGCAAAGAGGCGTATTGTGGCGGCATTGGAGATTTGAAATGCAACGCAGCGTGCTTGGATTCATCGGCCTATTCTTAAGCACATCGGCAATGGCGCAGGAGCCACCTCAGCTTACGCCTGATGCGGCTTTGGATGTTCCCGCCATCACCGAACAGTTCGGCATTGACCGAAGCGACCGGATGACGGTGCAGGTGCGTGTGAACGGTAGCGACGCCGTCCCCTTCATCGTCGATACCGGCGCAGAACGGACCGTCATTGCCAATGACCTCGCGCGCAAACTGGCATTGGAGGCAGGCCCAACGCTCACGCTCGCGACCATATCGGGACGATATAAGGTCAACAGCTTCTTCATCGACAGTATTTCCACCGCGTCGGTTAACCTGCAGGGTGTTGAGGCACCCGGTCTGGAACGCGCGAACCTCGGCGCATATGGGCTTTTGGGTATCGACAGTCTGGAGGATAATCGGGTGCATCTCGATTTCGTACAGCAGACAATGGATGTGCTGCCGTCGCGTAAAACGCGGGGCAAGACAAAGCTCGAAAACGGCATGATTGTTGTGCAGGCGCGGCGCAAGGCGGGCCGGATGATATTATCGAGCGCGCGGATTGATGGTATTAAGGTCGACATCATTCTGGATACCGGCGCGCAAAGCAGCATGGCCAATGTCGCCCTGCGCGACAAGCTGCGCAAGCGGCACCGCGCCTTTGACTTCATTCCGGTGAAGATGCGCAGTGTGACAGGCACGATCCTGAACGGTGACTATACCCAAATTCGCGAAATTGAGGTCGGCGGGCTGATCATTAAAGATATGCCGATGACGTTTGCCGACAATTACGCGTTCACGGCACTTAACCTTCAGGATCGGCCAGCGATCTTGCTCGGCATGGACGCGCTGAAACTGTTTGACCGCGTGTTGATTGATTTCAGCAACCGGCGTGTGGGTTTCGATCCACCAAAGGGCGTTTCGCTGGAACCAAGAACGCGGGTGGCTCTCGCTTTATAGGAACGCAGCCGAAGCGGCTTGCACCATTGGTGGACAATCCGCATAGGCACAGGCGATGTCGCATGCATTTGAATTTGGGGGTCAGTCATTCGAGGTTGCCGGTGAGGCCGCCTTATATTGGCCTGCCGAGCATGCGCTGCTCGTGTCCGATCTGCATTTGGAAAAAGCGAGCGCTTATGCCTTAAATGGCCAGATGCTGCCGCCCTACGACAGCATTGCAACGCTTGAGGACATTGCGGCGCTCTGCACCAAATATAGACCAGCCAAAATCATATCCCTGGGCGATAATTTCCACGACGATGACGGCGAGGCACGTCTGGCGGAATCAGCGGCGGCATTGTTGGTTGACTTGACTTGCGATACCGAATGGCTCTGGATTAACGGGAACCATGACCGCGCGGTTGCGGGTATCTGGGGCGGTAAAACGCACGACGAAATATGCCTGTCAGGCATCACATTTCGGCACGAAGCGCAACGCGGTGATCCCAATCCGGAAATATCGGGGCATTTCCACCCGAAGTTCCGTCAAGTCTTGCGTGGCCGGATGGTCGCGCGGCGGTGCTTTGTCAAAACTGCGCGTAAAATCATCATGCCCGCATTTGGCGCACTCACCGGCGGACTTGATGTGCAGGACAGCGCGATTATGCACGCCTGCGACGTGGCGGATGGGGAGACGGTTGAAGCCTTGGTCGCGATCAAGGCGGGTTATGCGCGCTTTGCGTTAAGCGGGGGTGCTTCGCGCGCCAAATAAGGCTGTGCCAACGCGGACATAGGTCGCGCCCATCATGATCGCGGTGTCGAAATCTTCCGACATGCCCATGCTCAGTTGCGGCAAATCATGACGCGCCGCCAATTCGGCCAGCAATGCAAAAAATGGCGCGGCCTCAATCGATGCTGGCGGTATGCACATCAGCCCGGCCAATGGAACGCCGCTGTCCTTTGCTGCCGCAATCAATGCAGGCAATTCCGAAACCGCGCAGCCACCCTTTTGCTCTTCAGCGCCGATGTTCACTTGAATGAAGCACGGGATATGACGCGCCTGCTTTTCCATTGCCTTGCCAAGCGCCGTCACCAGCGAAAGCCGATCAACCGAATGAATCATATCGAACAAGGCGACCGCTTCGTCCGCTTTGTTCGATTGAAGCTGTCCGATCAGATGCAATTGCACGCCGGGGTGGCGCTGCTTCAACGCGGGCCATTTGGTCGCCGCTTCCTGAACGCGGTTTTCGCCGAAGAGCATTTGGCCTTCGTGAATGAGCGGTTCAATATCCTCTGCGGCGCGGGTTTTCGACACGGCAATCAGATGAATGTCTTCGGGCGCACGCCGGGCCATCTTGGCGGCGGCCGCCATGCGTTCACGGATTGCGGCCAAAGGGCCGGCGGTCGTTTCTGGTGTCGCTTCCTGCATAGCGCGACGCTATAGGCAGAACTATGCCGCGAAGCCACCCCCTGCCGAAGATCTGGCTGATGACCGATGAACGATTGGGGGATGACCTGTTGCCTGCCATTCAGCGGCTTCCCGCACGATCGGGCGTTATCTTCCGTCATTATCATTTGGACGCGGCGGCGCGAAAATTTCTGTTCGGACAAGTCATGCGCATGTGTCGGCGGCGCGGGCATATTCTGTTACTGGCGGGTGATGAACGAACGGCGATGCGCTGGCACGCCGATGGTTTTCACCAAAGAAGCCAGCGCGCCTCGCGATTGCTGCACAGCGCGCCAGTCCATGATGCGCGTGAAATTGCAGGCGTGAAGGCGGCAAGCCCAGACCTTTTGTTGCTATCGCCTATTTTCGCAACAAACAGTCACCCCGGCGCACGGCCGCTTGGGCCGCTATCCTTTGGCCGGCTCGCAAAGCTTGTGTTATCGAGCCGCATCATCGCGCTTGGCGGAATGAACCGCCGAAACGCACAGATGCTTTCGCCGCGGTTGATCCACGGTTGGGCGGCGATTGATGCTTTTAAGAAAAGGACCGCTTAGAAGCGGATTTTGGTTCCGACGTAGACAGCTTCGCTGTCCTTGCGGTTGTCAGCCAGCGGAATAACGCGGTCATTTTCGCTGGCATAACGGACACCCGCGGTCACGTCGATTTTACGGCTGATTGAGAAGCTTCCGCCTACATCAAGCTTGTAATCGCCCGAGGCTGCGCTGCCGCGTGCTGGCGGTGCCAATTCGCGGCTCTGGTCCAATTTGATATTCGTGCTGAACTTGCTTGGCTTACGCGCGGTTTCGTCCAGCGAGAAGCTGCTTTTCCTAAGTTCGCTCAAAGGTGTTTTGACTCCGCGACGTTGCGCAGCAGGCAAAGCGAAACCTTGCCAGCCCTTTGATGCTGTCAAACGATAGTCCACCGCCGAAAGGCGAAGACCCTTGCCCGCACCGACTTCGCTAGATGCCAGCGCATTGCGGATGGAAACGGCGCCGGCGGTCAAACGCGAATTGGCGCGCGCTGCGACTGTGATTGTGCGGCTGTCACCGGCGTTTGCAGGCGTAAATGGGAAGCGCGCATTTGGTTCAATGCGTGCGGCGGAAAATTTCTGTGCCAAAACACTGTCACCACCCGCAGGCGTGAACATCGAAATCCAGCTTGGTCCCGTCGACGTCTCTTGCGAAAAAGCCTTTGCAGCAAAAGCAGGAACAACAAGAGGCGACACCGCGAGCGAACCCGTTGCTAGCAATACTGCCGCAATCGTCGCGTATTTCCGCTTATATGCCCGCTTCACGTCCATGATATTCGCTTACCGACTCTCCTGTCTTTGGTTGGTATACGCATGCTTTTGGCGATTCAAAAGGGGCCTATCCAATTTATCTTTCGAATAACGTGATTTTTGGCCAAATGTTGCATGATGTCCACAATCACTTAGCGGCACGAAGATGAGCGCAACATGAATTGCGCGCTGTTCAGCAGCCAGAAAGCTTGCTCCGGACAGCAAGCCGCTATAGAGGTTTCAGATATTCATAGTTCAAGGACATTTTATGCGCACCAACCGCTTGGCACTCATTATTGCGACCGGCAGCCTGTTAAGCTTGGGGCTGCTGTCCGGCTGTGGCGGAAGGGAGCGTCCACAGGCGGATCTCGCGGCCAGCCAAGTCACCACAATCGGCGTAAACAGCTATCTGTGGCGCGCATCGCTTGATGCCTTGTCCTTCATGCCGTTGCTGCAAACCGACTCGTCGGGCGGCGTCATTGTCACCGACTGGTATGTGAACCCGCAAAGCCCTGGCGAGCGCGTTAAGCTTACCATTTCGATCCTTGATCAGGATTTGCGCGCCGACGCCTTGCGCGTCGCCGGCAGCCGCGAAGTTTTGCAAAATGACCAGTGGGTCGCAGCGCCGCTGCGTGCCGCAACCGTTCAAAAGCTTGAGGCGGTCATTCTTACCAAGGCGCGTGACCTTCGCCGGTCTTCAATCACCGGATAATTGTTATGACGAATGTTGAGCGTTTTAACCCGCACGTCGCCGACGCGCGGTGGCAAAAGATTTGGGAAGAACGCAGCAGCTTTGTTGCGGACGATAACTCGACAAAGCCACATGCCTATGTCCTGGAAATGTTTCCCTATCCATCGGGCCGCATCCATATTGGCCATGTGCGCAACTACACCATGGGTGACGTGTTAGCGCGGTATAAGCGCATGACCGGACATGAAGTGCTGCACCCCATGGGCTGGGACGCCTTTGGCATGCCCGCAGAAAATGCCGCGATGGAGAAAAAGGTCCACCCCGGCGGTTGGACGCGCGACAATATTGCAAACATGAAAGCGCAGCTGAAACGGCTTGGCTTTGCGATTGACTGGACCCGCGAACTCGCGACCTGTGAACCCGAATATTACGGCCATGAACAGGCCTTGTTCCTGAAGCTATATGCCGCTGGGCTCGTCTATCGCAAAGAGTCCGCCGTGAACTGGGACCCTGTCGACATGACGGTGCTTGCCAATGAGCAAGTGATCGACGGCAAGGGCTGGCGTTCGGGTGCGCCTGTTGAGCGCCGCAAGCTGAGCCAGTGGTTTTTGAAGATTACCGACTTTGCCGAAGAATTGCTTGTTGGCCTTGGGTCGCTTGACCAGTGGCCCGACAAGGTGCGGTTGATGCAGGAAAATTGGATTGGCAAATCGCAAGGTTTGAAATGCCGGTTCGGCTTTCCGGGCGGTGACGACGGCATTGATGTGTTTACAACGCGCCCCGACACCATGTTCGGCGCAAGCTTTATTGCCATTGCCGCAGACCACCCGGTCGCGCAAAAGCTGGCGGCCAACGCGCCTGATTTGCAGGATTTTATCGCGGAATGCCGCAAAGGCGGAACGACAGCGGCCGACATTGAAACCGCTGAAAAGCTTGGGTTCAATACAGGCCTGACCGTTGAGCACCCGCTGGATCCAAGCTGGCACTTGCCCGTTTATGTCGCCAATTTCGTCTTAATGGATTACGGCACAGGTGCGGTCTTTGGCTGTCCAGCACATGACCAGCGCGACCTAGATTTCGCGCGCAAATATGATTTGCCGGTTACCCGCGTGGTGGCAGATGGCGATTTGACCGACAGCCATTTTGAAGGAAATGTCGCCTACACCAACCC
>DBOA01000155.1 GCA_002299195.1 Sphingomonadales bacterium UBA658 | reverse complement strand
GAGATAGCGCACGCCGACAATCGCGGTCATCGCCAGTGTTGATAAAAGCAAGATCAGCCAAGAGCCCATCTGGCGCCTTTAGCCCTTATGTTATCGGTTTAGCAAATTGCGTGTTTCGAAATCATCAGGGCCAGAAATGCTAATCAGGTCGCCATCGTGCATGACCTTGATTGGTCCCTTATACCGGCTTGCCGCATCACCAATCAGCGCAAATTCCAAAGGCTTTGTAACCGATGGGACGATATGGGTGAAGGCCAACATGCCTGCGCCGGACGCCTTTGCCACATCGGCGGCTTGTTCGGGGCTGATATGGTAATTCTGGATATCGTCGAAGATTTTGGCCCGGTTTATCATGCCAGCCTTTTGCGCGCTGGTGGCGAGGGCATCGACCATGCGCGGCGACAGCAGTTCGCTGACGTACAAATCAGACCCCTTGGCGGCTTTGGCAAGCGCAGGGGTGAACGCGGTATCACCCGATATGGTGACGCTGCGGCCCTTATAATCGACGCGATAGCCAAAGGCGGGCGTGATCGGATCATGGTCCACAGAAAAGGCAGTAATGCGCACGTTATTGGCATCATAAACCACGCCCGGCTGGATCGCCTTGCCCGTCATGCCAAAGCCCGATTGCGGCACGACGGCTGCGCCATGGTGGGCAATGCGGTAGGTTGAATCAATCCGGTACGCCGCATTCAGCCCATCGGTGATTTCCGTGACGCCTTCCGGGCCAGACACAGGCAGCGGTGTCTTCGCGCTCGTCCCTGCCCAACGCTGCAGCGTGAAGGGACCAAGACCTTCGAAATGGTCGCTGTGCAAATGGGTGAGCCACACGCCTTCAATCTTGTCGAGTGGCATGCCCATGAGAGACAGGGTTTTGCCAGAGCCTTCACCCATGTCGAAAACAAACAACCGGCCACCGGCGATCACAACGGTGCACGCGGCCGCGCGGTCACGATTTGGTAAGGGCGATCCCGTACCGCAAAATCCGACATGAAGGGCATTCTCGGGCAATTCCGCCATGACATTGCGGGACATTGCGCCGTCCGCTGCGCGCGCAAGCAGCGCCATCGCCAGTGCGTCACGCTTTACATATGCCGCACCGCCCGCAACGACCAGCCCGCCAAGGACAGCCAAAAGCCATTTTTTACGCATGATACATCTCCCCCGTTTGACGACGTACATACGCGGTTTTGATAGCGTTAGCATATAGGAAAATTATGACGACGGCGCTGCGCCGCCGTATCGCTGCTCATAAAGCTGTGCATTACCTTGGCAGAAGCCTTCCCCTTGTAAAATGGCTGCGCTAGGGCCGCATGGTGATACGCGAAAATATCAAATGCGATTTGGCCATTGTCGGCGGCGGGCTTGCCGGCGGGCTCATCGCGCTCGCCCTTGGCAAAATGCGGCCCGAATTGAAAATCGTCCTGATTGAACAAGGCGACAGCTTTGGCGGCAACCATATTTGGAGCTTTTTTGCGAGCGACATATTGCCGGAGCATCGTTGGCTGACGGCGCCATTGGTGACCTATGGGTGGTCGGGTTATGACGTCAAATTCCCGGGGCACAGCCGCACGCTCGACAATATTTATTACACGATTGAATCCGAACGGCTCGACTGGGTGCTGCGCAAGAACCTGCCTGCATCGTCATTGATGCTTGGCCGTGAAGTGAAGGCGGTCTCGCCCAGGCTTGTGGTTCTCGACGGCGCGCAGCGTATTAACGCTGGCGGCGTGATTGACGCGCGGGGCGCAGGCGACCTGAACCATCTCGATTGTGGCTGGCAGAAATTTACCGGCCAGCTGATGCAATTGTCAGAGCCCCACAATCTTACAAAGCCCATCGTCATGGACGCAACCGTCGACCAGCATGATGGCTATCGCTTCGTCTATGTCCTGCCCTTTGGAATGGACAAGCTGTTTGTCGAAGACACGTATTACAGCGACAAGCCCGATTTGGACCCGCGCATCCTGCGTCAACGGATTGCGGCTTATGCGGATGAACAAGGCTGGAAAGTTGAACGCGTCTTGCGTGAAGAAAATGGCGTCCTGCCCGTCGTGATGGGCGGCGATCTGGAAAGCTATTGGGCAAGTGGCAGTGGCCGCACAGCAAAGGCCGGCGCGCGCGGTGCATTTTTTCAGTCGGTGACCAGCTATTCCTTGCCCGATGCGGTGCGCAACGCCATTTTCATTGCAGAGCAGCCCGATCTTGATGGCGACCGGCTTAATCTTGTTCTGCGCGAGCGTGCGCAGGACCATTGGAACAAGGGCAGATTTTTCCGGATACTCAACCGGATGCTGTTCCGCGGCGCCGAAGGCCGCGACCGATATAAAATATTAGAACGTTTCTACAGGCTAAAACCCGGATTGATTGAACGCTTTTATGCTGGGAATAGCAACAACAGTGATAAGGCGCGCATCCTGATTGGCAAGCCGCCCATTCCCATAGGGAAAGCCATCACCGCGATCCGGAGCAAGAAGAAATGACGAAGACAGCAGCGATTATTGGTGCCGGATTTGGCGGCCTTGCGCTTGCAATGCGGCTTCAATCTGCAGGCATCTCCACAACGATTATTGAAGCGCGCGATAAGCCCGGTGGCCGCGGCTATTATTGGGAAAAGGATGGCTTTACCTTTGACGGTGGTCCAACGGTCATCACCGACCCGCCATGTCTGGAAGAATTGTGGTCGCTGTCCGGCCATAAAATGTCTGATGACGTGGAATTGATGCCTGTGTTCCCGTTCTACCGGTTGAACTGGCCCGATGGCACGAATTTTGATTATTCGAATGATGCACCCGGCCTGAAAGCCGAAATCGAAAAGCTGAACCCCGACGATGTCGAGGGCTATCGTAAGTTCCTCGAATATTCGAAGGGCGTGTTTAAAGAGGGCTATCAAAAGCTCGGTTCGGTCGCGTTCCTCGACTTCGCATCGATGATCAAGGCCGCGCCAGCACTGATGAAATATCAGGCATGGCGCTCGGTTTATTCGATCGTTTCGTCTTATGTGAAAGATGAAAAGCTGCGCGAAGCTTTGTCATTCCACACATTGCTCGTGGGCGGAAACCCGATGAGCACCAGCGCGATCTACGCGCTCATCCACACCATCGAAAAAGAAGGCGGTGTCTGGTTTGCCAAGGGCGGCACCAACCGGCTTGTCGCCGCGATGGTGACGCATTTCGAACGGCTCGGCGGGACGATCCGTCTGGGCGATCCCGTCGAAGAAATCGAGACACGCGGTGACAAGGTCATTGGCGTGCGCACGAAATCGGGCTGGCGCATGGACTGCGACATGGCGGCGTCCAATGGCGACCTGATGCACACTTACAAAGATTTGTTGACCAGCAACAAACGCGGCGAACGCGCAACCAAATCGCTGCGGCGCAAAAGCTGGTCGCCATCGCTTTTCGTTCTGCACCTTGGCATCAAAGGGACATGGCCGGGCATTCCGCACCATATGATCCTGTTTGGCCCGCGCTACAAAGGCCTGCTGGACGATATTTACAAAAACGGCGTTCTGCCGCAGGATTTCTCGCTATATTTGCACCATCCAACCGTCACGGACCCAAGCCTTGCGCCTGAAGGTTGCTCGACATTTTATGTCCTCGCGCCTGTCGCGCATATGGGCAAAGCGCCGCTCGATTGGGATGGCGATGTTGGTGAAGCGTTGAAGGAACGGATTTTGGATGAGCTTGAGCGCCGCCTGATCCCCGACATCCGCAGCCGGATTATGACCCAGTTCCATTACACGCCCGCCGACTTTGGCCGCGACCTTTCGGCGCATTTGGGCAGCGCGTTCAGCCTTGAACCCGTGTTGTGGCAGTCGGCCTATATGCGTGCGCACAACCGTGATGATGCGATACACAATCTGTATTTCGTCGGCGCAGGCACGCACCCGGGCGCTGGCATTCCCGGCGTTGTCGGCAGTGCGAAGGCAACCGCAGCGTTGATGCTCGAGGACGCAAATAGGTGAAACGGCTCGCGGTCTATTGCGGTTCGGCTACCCCTGAGAACCCCATCTATATCGAAGCTGCGCGCAGCGTCGGAAAGATGCTGGCGGAACGTGGCATTGGCGTCGTCTATGGCGGCGGCCGATTGGGGCTGATGGGCGCAGTGGCCGACAGCGCGCTTGAAGCAGGCGGCGAAGTCATTGGCATCATCCCTGAAGCACTGGTCGGCGCTGAAGTCGCGCACAAGGGCTGCACCGAACTGCATGTCGTTTTTGGCATGCACGAACGCAAGGCGCGCTTTACCGACCTGTCCGATGGTTTCATAACCATTCCCGGCGGTGTCGGGACGATGGACGAATTGTGGGAAGCGATCAGCTGGTCGCAGCTTGGCTATCATCAAAAACCCGTCGGCGTTTTGAACATTGCCGGTTTTTATGATCAACTTATCGCGTTCAACCAGAATATGATCGATGTCGGCTTTATCCGGCCGCAACATGCGGGCATCATGATCGTCGATGACACGCTGGATGGCTTGCTGGACAAAATGGCCGCCTATGTGCCGCACAAGACCATCTTTCAGATGAAAGCAGACGATTTGTGAACCAAGCCCATATCAGCCCTTGCACAGATTTTTGCCGTGGCTGAATTTGATCGCCCTGCCCTTGTTCAATTTGCGCAGGACAGCATATCGCGGGGTTCAAAATCCTTCCGTTTCGCCAGCCGGTTGTTTGACCGCATTGCGCGCGAACGCGTGTGGCTGTTGTATGCGTGGTGCCGCAAATGCGATGATATGGCCGATGGTCAGGACCATGGCGGCGCGATGGCGGCAGTCACCGACCCTCAGGAAAGTCTTGCCGCCATTCGTACGCTCACCGCAGCAGCGCTGGCGGGCACGCCCACGGGTGAGCCAGCTTTTGACTGCCTTGGCGTTGTCGCGTGGGAATGTGGCATTACAGCGCGCATGGCGGAGGATGTGATCGAAGGCTTCGCACTGGATGCCGCGGACTGGCCCCCCCGCCGCGAAAGCGACCTATACCAATATTGCTACCATGTGGCTGGCGCCGTGGGCGTGATGATGGCCGTGGTGATGGGGGTTCCGGCGGATGATGATGCTACGCTCGACCGCGCCTGCGACCTTGGCCTCGCCTTTCAACTCGCCAACATCGCGCGGGATATTGCCGAAGATGACGCCGCCGGACGCTGCTATTTGCCCGACGACTGGCTGGCGACGCTCGATATCGGGCCGGGCGAGCATATGAAGCCGCATAACCGCAAGAAACTGGCGCTGATGGGCCGCTGGCTGGCGGACGAAGCCGAGCAATATGAAGCGTCGGCACGTGTCGGCGCGGCGCATCTGCCGCTGCGCGCGCGTTGGGCGGTGTTATCCGCCGCAGGGATTTATGGCGAAATCGCGCGCAAAGTCCGCGCCGCCGATAGCCACGCGTGGGACCAACGTATTTTCACCAGCCGGCCTGAAAAGTTTCGCTGGGTGCGCAAGGCGTTTGTCGATGCTGTTGCGAACAACCCGCGTGACATGGACCGCGCGGCGTTGTGGACGCGGGCGAGGGTTTAGCAGCGCGCGCTTCGTGGCGCTGAAGTTGTTTCAACGCGCCATCTGCCCAAAGTCAGGACGCCGACAAAATCCGCGCCGCACGCCCCGACAAGCGCTCCACCACGGCGGCATGTATTCCCGGCGAACAGCAGATAAGGCCGAAATCCAATGGTTTGCGCTTATTATATACTATCGGTCCGCCAAGCGCATCGGTTACGACTGCGCCCGCTTCCTGCGCCACGAGATGCGCAGCGGCGATGTCCCATTCATTGCCCCAGCGCAGCGTTGCGACCAAGTCGGCACGGTCACAGGCGACCATCGTCATCCGCATCGCGATGCTGTTGGGCTTGGTCACGGTCACAAGGTCCGCATCGAGCCGTGGTAATTCATCGGCGGGCACGCGTGATCCGTTGAAATCCGATCGTGTGCTACCCGACAGCGGCGCATTGTTGCACGTAACGCCTTCGCCGCGCGCCGCGACCCAGATTTTGTCTTCCGCCGGCGCGGCCATCACCGCAAAGATCGGAATGCCATCGGCCACCAACGCAACCGACACGCACCAGCCGCTGCGTCCGCGCACATAATCGCGGGTGCCATCGATAGGGTCGACAAGCCACAACAGCCGCGCATCCAGCCGCTTTTGGTCATCCAGCGTCTCTTCGGATAACCATGCCGCCTCGGGCAAAATTGCCTGCAAACGGGTCGTCAGCAACGCATCGACGGCCATGTCGATTTCGCTCACGAAATTGTCGCGGCTCTTTTCCCACACCTTGGCATCGGGCACTGCACCATCGCGCCAGCTGGCAAACGCCAACGCCGCAGCTTCCTGCGTGGCTGCGATTACGGCGTCTCTATCAAGTTGGCGTTCAGGCACCTGCGATCATCATGCCGTCGATCCGCAAGGTCGGCACATTGATGCTGCGGATCCATTCCAGATCGTTCGCGGCGGTCATTGCTGCAAACATATCCTTCAAATTGCCGGCAATGGTAAATTCGCTCACGGGCCCGGCAATTTCGCCGTTGATGATCAGGAAACCGGCGGCACCGCGGCTGTAATCACCCGTCACCGGATTAACGCCCTGCCCAGCCAGTTCGTGCACATAGACGCCATGTTTGATATCCGCGATCAGTTCGGCAACGCTGACACTGCCGCCTTCCAAATGCACGTTGGATGGGCTAACGCCCGGCGCACCGCTGACACCGCGGCTGGCATGGCCCGTGGGTTCTAATCCCAATTGCCGCGCCGATGCGCTTTCCATCAACCAGTTGGTCAAAACGCCATTTTCGATAATGGCACGGCGCGCAGTGGGCAGGCCTTCGCCATCAAAGGCGCGCGACCCAAGCCCACGCTGCACATGCGGATTGTCGATGATCGATATGCCGCTATCGAACAATTGCGCGCCGAGCGATTCCAGCAGGAAGCTTGTTTTGCGGGCAATGGCCGACCCGCTGATCCCGCCCAGCAAATGCCCGACAAAGGAACTGCCAACGCGCGGGTCAAAGACCACGGGCATCTGTCCGCTTTTTATGGTGCCGGGGTTCAACCGCTTGACTGCGCGTTCACCGGCGCGCGTGCCGACGCTGGCGGGGCTAGCGAGATCGGCAAGATGCCGGGCCGAACGCCAGTCATAATCGCGTTCCTTGGCGTCGCCATGACCAGACAGCACGCTGGCCGATATGCCGTAGCCTGATCCAGCCTTTACCCCCGCAAAGCCATGGCTGGTGGCCAGCGCAAAGATCGAGCGCGACGCACTTGCGCCCGCGCCTTCGCTGTTGGTGACGCCGGGAACGGCGCGCGCGGCATCTTCGCATTCAAGCGCTGCTGCGCGCAGATGAGCGGGATCGGGGTCTTGGCCATCATCGCCGTCAAAGTCCGGAATTGCGCCCGTGAGCAGCCGGTCGTGCGGCGCGAGGCCTGCATATTGGTCTTCGGGTGCTTCTTTCGCCATGTCGATTGCGCGCGCAACCAGACCGGCCAGAATATCGGGGTTCATGTTGGATGATGAAATCGTCGCCGATCGCTGGCCGACAAAAACCCGCAATCCAATATCTTCGCCTTCGGAACGGGCCACATCCTCTAACTGGCCCAGCCGCACTTGAACGTCCGTAGATGCGTCACACACATATACGGCGTCGGCGGCATCTGCACCGGCTTTAATGGCTTGGGAAACGAGATTGTGCGCGCGATCAAGCGCTTCTTGAGGTTTAAGCATGATTCCCGCTTAGGCGCGGGCCGTTACAGCGTCAATCAAACGGCGGTCAAAATACCGTGAACAAAACCGCCAAAATCGCCGGAATGACCACAGCGGCCGCCCAAAGCTTCAGCCGGTCCGCGACATAATGCGTCTTCAGGCCATCA
>DBOA01000135.1 GCA_002299195.1 Sphingomonadales bacterium UBA658 | reverse complement strand
GGAGGCGCACCGATCAGGCGGCTGACGCTGTGGCGCTCCATATATTCGGACATGTCGAAACGCTTAAGCGGAATGCCGAGGATGGAGGCGAGCTGACGCGCGACTTCGGTCTTGCCGACGCCCGTGGGGCCGCTGAACAAATAGCTGCCGATGGGCTTTTCGGTGTCACGCAAGCCAGCACGGCTGAGCTTGATGGCGCTGGCAAGCACCTCAATCGCCTTGTCCTGCCCGAACACAACGCGCTTCAGGTCGGCTTCAAGCGTGCCGAGGGCGGTCTTGTCGTCGCTGGACACCTGCTTTGGCGGGATGCGGGCGATGGTGGCGATAACAGCCTCAATCTCGCGCGCAGTGATGAGCTTCCGACGCTTTGACGGCGCAACCAGCATTTGCATCGCGCCAACCTCGTCAATGACGTCGATGGCCTTATCGGGCTGCTTGCGGTCGTTGATGTAGCGCGATGACAGTTCAACCGCTGCCTTAATGGCCTCTGGCGTGTACTTCACCTTATGATGCTCTTCGAATGCAGACCGCAGCCCGGCGAGGATTTTGATGGTATCCTCAATGCTTGGTTCGTTGACGTCTATCTTTTGGAACCGGCGCAGCAAGGCGCGGTCTTTTTCGAAATGGTTGCGGAATTCCTTGTACGTCGTCGATCCGATGCAGCGGATTGTGCCGCCGGACAAAGCAGGCTTCAGCAGATTGGACGCATCCATTGCGCCGCCGCTGGTTGCGCCCGCGCCAATGACAGTATGGATTTCGTCAATAAACAATATCGCATCCGGCAACTTTTCGAGTTCGGACACCACCGCCTTAAGCCGCTCTTCGAAATCACCACGGTAGCGGGTACCGGCCAAAAGCGCGCCCATATCGAGTGAATAAATCACCGCGGGCAACAATACTTCTGGAACCTGCTTTTCAACGATACGCCGCGCCAGACCTTCGGCGATGGCCGTTTTGCCAACGCCGGGTTCGCCGACATATAATGGGTTGTTTTTCGACCTGCGGCACAAAATCTGCACCGTGCGATCAACCTCAGCCGCGCGGCCGATGAGCGGATCAATGCGGCCTTGCTTGGCTTTTTCGTTCAGATTGACGGTGAACTGGTCAAGCGCACCCTCTTTCTTGTCCTTCTTCGCCTTTGTATCTTCGGGCTCCTCGCCCTTTTGCTCGAAACCGGTGACTGGGCGCGGCTCGGCAAGCTTGCCGTCCTTGCCAATGCCATGGCTGATATAGGAAACGGCGTCGAGGCGGCTCATATCTTGCTGCTGAAGGAAATAGACGGCGTAGCTTTCGCGTTCGGAGAATAGGGCCACGAGAACATTCGCGCCCGTCACGACATCTTTGCCCGAGCTTTGAACGTGCAATATCGCGCGCTGAACCACGCGTTGGAAACCGCTGGTGGGGGAGGGGTCTACCTTGCCTTCGACCCGCAAGCTTTCGAGTTCGGTGTCGAGATAGGTGATGATGATGTCGGACAGCTCGCCTAGGTCGACGCCGCATGCCTGCATGACCTTTGCCGCATCTGCATCATTGATGAGTGCGAGCAGCAAATGCTCAAGCGTCGCATATTCATGCGCACGGTCGCCTGCGTGTTTCAATGCGTTGTGAAGCGTTGCTTCCAGCGACTCCGCAAATGATGGCATGTTATCGTCTCCCTTAAATGAGTCGCTGTCGCTTGAGCCCTATATTGGCGCGGCCTTCTTTGCTTTCAAGCAACATGAGGCAGATAACGGTTTTCATCCCCAGTTTCTTAATCCTAGGGGCCCGTTTTGCACCATCGGCCGATTATTTTTTGAACAAAGCGTCGGCAACACTGCGATGTTTGCTGGCAAAGGCTATTTTACCCTCACAGCGCACAATTTCGGCCTTTAATGCAGCGATGCGGGTTTCAAGTTCCGCAACAGAAAGGGCATCAATATCTTGCTTCACAAGATTGTTGAGCGGGTCGTCCCGGCGTAACGGTAGATTGTCGTCGATTTCCATGGTTCATATTTTACCCATGAGCGGTTGCTGTCAATATGATGCTTCCCTAAAAGGCATCTCAATTGACATGGGGATGCAATAGACATGGAAAAACTGCCTGAATTGATGACGGCGATCGAGATTTCGACGCCGGGTGGCCCTGAAGTACTGATCGCGGCAGAGCGGCCAGTGCCAAGCCCTGGCGATGGTGAGCTGCTTTTGAAGGTTGCCTTTGCCGGCGTAAACAGACCGGATGTGATCCAACGCAAAGGTCTGTACCCGCCGCCGCCAGGCGCGAGCGATCTGCCCGGACTGGAAGTATCGGGCGTGGTTGTTTCGGTCGGTGCGGGCGTGTCCCGCGAGCTTTTGGGCACCCGCCAATGTGCGTTGGTATCGGGCGGCGGATATGCCGAATATTGCATCGCCCGCGCCGACGTTTGCTTGCCCGTTCCAGCGGGCATGGAAATGGCGCAAGCCGCGGCATTGCCTGAAACGCTGTTCACCGTGTGGCACAATGTGTTTGAACGCGGCTACGCGGCGCCCGCCGAAACGGTCCTCATCCATGGCGGCACGAGCGGCATTGGAACCATGGCGATTAAATTGGGCAAATTGTTTGATCTCAATGTCATTGTGACCTGCGGCTCCGACGACAAATGCGCCGCCGCAAAGGCAATCGGCGCGGATCATGCCATAAATTACAACAGCACAGATTTTGTCGCTGAAGTAAAAACGATTACCAACGGGGCGGGGGTGCATCTCGTTCTGGACATGGTCGCAGGTGGTTATGTTGCGCGAAATCTTCAGAGCCTGCGTGAAGATGGCCGTCATGTGACCATCGCGGTTCAAGGCGGGATGACCGCTGAACTCAATATGGCTTATATCATGTCCCGCCGGTTGATGCTTACCGGATCCACGCTACGCCCGCGCACAAAAGAGTTTAAGGCTTTGCTGGCGCAAGAAATATCAACAACGGTTTGGCCAATGGTATGCGACGGCGCGTTGCGGCCCGAAATGGACCGGATATTTCCGATGGCCGATGCCGCTGGCGCACACGCCTATATGGAATCCGGCGCGCATGTTGGCAAAATTCTGCTCGAAGTTTAGGGTCAGGGCCTATTAAATGCACCTTCGCGGTTTGAGGCCATATTGTTCGGTGCAAGGCGGTAAGCGCCGGACTTAGTGGTTCTAAGTCCAAGTTTGCCAACGCAGCAATGGACAATATAGGTCAAATCCGAAGGACGCCAAAATGGCTTTGATCTCAAAGCAAAATCCCCTTGTAGGCAGAATAACTGCCTGCGGCGGACATTTTACTTCGATATCTTTGCCATTTTGACGCCGCGATGGTGCATTTAATAGGTCCTGACCCTAGCCAGTCAAATCGGTCCGCTCGATTTTGGCGATGGGTGAGCGCTGACGGATACGTGTTCCGGTCACGTCATTTTCATATTGCGCGGTGAGCGAATAACGCTCGATGGCATAAATTCCGGGCGTCGCGCCGTCTTTCTCCGCCTTTAATGGTGCATAAATGCGCGTTTTAATCGATTTTAGAACAACGTCGGTCCAATCGGTCCCGCCTTGGTTGCGCAATATTTCGGGCTCATCGACCTTGCCGTCGGCGCCAATCCAGAAACCAATATCAACCCAGCGCTTTTCAACAACTTGGGTGCCGATGCGGTTGAGGTCGCTGCCACCGGCCATCGCGCGGGCGGCCTGCGCCTCGTTCATTTCAATCGGCTTGGAATGCAGCAGAACGGGCCGTTCTGTGCCACCCATTGCCGCATAACGGGCAATCAGCTTGTCAGTGGTTTCGTTGTTGCCGCCGTTGCGGTCCATCCGTGATTTCAGGACCTCAGCCACAATCTTGAATTGCTCGGCGCCGCCGGTGGGTTCTTTCAAGAATAGGTCAATCGCTTCGGTGGCGTCTTTGCGGCGAAATGCCGTTTTCTCGGTTTCCGCGCGCTGCACCCGCAAAGACAAGTCTCGCAGACGGGCAATCGCCGCAATTTGGGGAAGGCCGGCGGAAAGCGCGCGCCTTTCAATTTCCAGATATTTGTCGCTGGC
>DBOA01000179.1 GCA_002299195.1 Sphingomonadales bacterium UBA658 | reverse complement strand
CACCGGCACGCCATCATTGGTGACCGATGCCGCGTCACGCATCGCTGCATAGCGTGCCTTTTTCTTTTGCCGGTCGACCAGATCATGCTGGAAAAGCTCTTCGGCAGCCGACGATGGCCTGACGATGACGCTTTTTTCGTCGGCGTTCAGCAGCAGCATGTCGCCATCGCGCACCTTGTGGCGGATGCCTTGTACGCGGCCCAGCACGGGGATACCCATCGCGCGCGCAACAATAACGACATGCGCGGTAAGCGATCCTTCCTCAAGCACCACGCCGCGCAGACGCCGTTTGTCATATTCGAGCAGTTCAGCCGGGCCCAAATTGCGCGCAATCAGGATCGAGTCTTTTTTCAGACCCAGTTGCGCCGCGGTGCTCATCTGACCCGACACAATGCGCAGCAACCGGTTGGATAGATCCTCCAGATCATGCATGCGGTCGGCCAGCAGCGCATCGTCAATCTGACGCATACGCATGCGGGTGCGTTGCTGGACGCGTTCGATGGCGGCTTCCGCCGTCAGGCCGCTGTCGATTGCCTCGTTAATGCGGCGGCTCCAGCCTTCGTCATATGCGAACATTTTATAGGTCGCGATGACCTCTTCATGTTCGCCGCCCGTGCCGAAATCAATTTGGCTGGCCATGCGGTCGATTTGTTCGCGCATTTTGTCAAAGGCGGAATAGACACGGTGCCGTTCGGCTTCGATATCCTCAGCGACAGTGTGTTCAATGCGGACATTGGGCTGGTGAAAAATGGCAACGCCAGCAGCAGCGCCTTTTACGAGCGGCAGGCCCGTGAGGCTAATGGTGCCGGTGTCATTCCCACCCCGGGCGCTTGGCTCGTCGACAAGGTCTGCATTGGCGATCAGTTCTGACAGCACCATGGCCACGGTTTGAAGCGCCTCAATTTCGACCTCTTCATATTTCCGTGGTTCGACATGTTGCACCGCCAATACGCCAACCGCGCGTTCGGAACGCACAATCGGCACGCCTGCAAAGCTGTGAAAGCGTTCTTCGCCTGTTTCGGGCACATAACGGAAATTGGGGTGGGCTGCGGCCTCATCCAAGTTCAATGTTTCGACATTTTCCGCAATCGTGCCGACAAGGCCTTCGCCCAAGCCGAGCCGGGTGACGTGGACCGCCGCTTCGTTCAATCCGCGCGTCGCAAATAATTCAAGCGCACCATCGCGCAACAGATAGATCGAGCACACTTCGCTCGACAGCGCTTCACCAATGATGTTGACCACATGGTTCAATTTGCCTTGCGCATGGTTTCGCGAGGCCATCACTTCGTGAAGACCGGTCAAGATGTTGCGGGCAGAACGGGAGGCGCTTTCCATCTGCCCCATCTAGCAGAGACACAAAAGGCAAGCGATACCCCGCTTGAAATTATTCGTAGTCAGCCAGTTGCGGCCGATTCCTGCATAAGTACGTCCTTAAGATGCAGTTTCTGCTTCTTAAGGCTCAGAATGATGCCGGTGTCAGGAAAAGGTCTATGTTCTTCGCGCTGCAACTTTTGTTCAAGATCAGCATGTTTGCTGCGAAGTGCGGACAGATGATTATTATTCACATCATTCTCCTTCAGCGTAAGACTCGGTGGTCCAACAGCCAAAGTAAATCACGAAACATGGCGCGAGTCTCGCGATAATTTTGCGTTTGGCGTGCACCAGAAACATGAGCCTGCAATCATGCCCGCTTTTAACGATGACTTGTTTGCGCGACTCTGGTTAGAAGGGGGCATGAACGACGACGGCTACCAGCAGCAGCTGGAACAACTGAAGATTGAACATCGCGATTTGGATGATGCCATTACGGCGCTGACCATGCAGCCGGTCGTTGATCAGCTTCAGATTGCACGTCTGAAAAAGAAGAAGCTGATATTGAAAGACCGAATCATGCGTCTTGAAGATCAGCTGGTGCCCGACATTATCGCCTGACCCGTTACCGTCCCAAACATTTACAATTGCGCGATGATTGTTCCATATCGGTACGCTGACAATATGTTGCCGCCATATTATCGTTTCCACTAACATCTGGTCGAACGCCGTGCCATAAAAGCGCATGCGCAACGCACAACTTGAACTGACCCCATTATTAGTGGATTCTCTGTACACAGACGCGATGCTGCTCGCCGATGAAGCGCGCGCCTGTTTTGACCGCAGTTTTGATGCGGGGCATTTGTCTCCAGAGATTTCGGTCGCTTTCTCCTGCGAGTCTCTCAAGGTCACCACGCGTCTGATGCACAGCATTGCGTGGTTGTTGAACCAAAAGGCATTGCGCGCTGGCGAAATAACCGAGAGCGAAGCGCGAAACGAAACCAACAATCTGGGCTATGCGCCCGCCAGCGATGGGCCGCTGGTGTTGCAATTTCCCCCAGAGACGCAAGCGCTGATCGGCGCGAGCGAAGAATTATATGACCGGCTTCAACGGTTCAGTGAGAAAATGCGCGCCCCTGTTCCGCAGGCGTCGGAACCACATGCCATGCGCGACCGTTTGCGCGCCTCTTTTTAAGCGTCAAACTGCAGGCTGGCCAAACGCGAATAGAGGCCGCCTGCCGCGCTCAGTGTCGTATGGTCGCCTTCTTCAACAATCTTACCTTGGTCCATCACAATGATGCGGTCGGCCGAACGTACGGTCGCCAGACGGTGGGCAATGACGATGGTCGTGCGGCCAACCATGAGGCGTTCAAGCGCGTCCTGAACAAGGCGTTCGCTTTCGGCATCCAGCGCACTGGTTGCTTCGTCGAGCAACAGGATTGGGGCATCGCGCAGCAGCGCGCGGGCAATCGCAAGGCGCTGCCGCTGGCCACCAGACAGACGCGCACCGCTCTCGCCCAAAAACGTGTCCAGGCCCTCTGGCAAGGCACGCAAAAACTCCGCGGCATTCGCTTGCTCTGCTGCTGCCCAAATCGCGGAATCGTCAGCCAGCCAATGACCGTAGCGCAAATTGTCCCGCGCAGAGGCGGCGAATAAAACGGTGTCTTGCGGAACCAGGGCAATGCGCTGGCGGAATTCGGCTGGGTCGGCACTGGTCAAAGCCACGCCATCAATGCGGATGGTGCCGGTTTCTGGGTCATAAAAACGTTCAGCAAGCTGGAACAAAGTCGACTTGCCGGCGCCTGATGGCCCGACAACCGCGACTGTCTCTCCGGGGGAAATCTTCAGGCTGAAATCGTCAAGCGCAGCAACTTCGGGTCGGGTAGGATAGCGGAACCGGACATGCTGAAACTCAAGCTGACCGCGCGCTGGTGGCATGATAACCGGGCTGGCGGGCGGCGCAATTTCGGGTACTTCATGCAGCAACTCTGCCAACCGCGAAGCCGCGCCCGATGCGCGCACAAGGTCCCCATATACTTCGGTCAATGCGCCGAAGGATCCGGCGACAAGTGCGCCATAGAGCACTACGGCGAACAAAGTGCCGGAGGATATAACACCTTCTTTGACTTGGTCCGTGCCTTCCCACACCAGCAGCGTGATGCCGCCGAAAATGAGCGCCATGACCAACGCTGTCAGGAACGCGCGTATCCGTATACGCTTTTTCGCGGCTGCAAATGTGCCCTCGACGGCGTCGGCAAATCTGACGCCCTCACGCGTTTCTTGACCAAATGCCTGAACGATTTTGATTGCGCCAAGGGCTTCGGAAATGATGGTGCCCACGCTGGCGACATTATCTTGGCTGGTGCGCGAAGCCTTTTCCAGCCGCCGACCGAGAAAGACGATTGGCAGAACAACAACCGGAATGCCCGCCAAAAGCCAAATGGTCAGACTGGGAGCCAAGCCAAAAAGCAATGTCACGCCGCCGATGCCGATAAAGATATTCCGCAACGCAACGGACACTGTGGTGCCAACAATTTGTTCGATAATCGCCGTATCTGCGGTCATCCGGCTCGCGATTTCGCCGGGCCTATTCTCTTCAAAAAAGCGCGGTGCAAGCCGCAGCAAGTTGCTTTGAACGGCAACGCGGATGTCGCCGACGACGCGTTCGCCCAACCAGCTGACAAAGTAAAAACGGAATGCTGTCGAAACACCGATGACGACGACAATGCCCAGCAACAGATAAAAATATGGCGCGGGGTCGCCGCCATTTTTCGCAAAGCCCTCATCAATAATCAGCCGCAGGCCATATGGGATAGCCAGTGTCGATGACGCTGCCCCGATGAGCGCGAGAAGCGCATATGCAATCTGTCGTGGGTATTTGATCGTAAAATGCCCGATCATCCGCAAGCTGGCAAAATTAGGCTTTTGTTTTACGACAGGCGCTTCAATGGCGTCGGCTGTAGGCGTTGTTGGGATGTCGGAAATTTCGTTCGTCATTTCATCCGCCTAGCAGTGCGCCGAAGCGGGAACAATGCGCGACAGATGATGCCGATGCCTTTTTCTATGGTGCAATGCACAATAAACGCTTATGGATTCGACAAGAATGCCCTATTTTTCGGGGCAGAAAGACGGAAATCTAAGGATTGCAGATGCTTTATACCGGTTATGATATACAACGGAGCTGGTTAGCAGGTGCGGGAAAAATTGCGCAGGCGCAGGCAGATGTGCTCAAGAATTTCACCGGGCCATTTAGCGTGGGCGGTCTTGCACCCATCGCGGCGTCGGCTTTGGATGTTTTCGCACATTCGGTTTTGCCGCGTGGAAAGCCAGCATTCGGATTGGACAGCGTTATTGTCGATGGCAAGACGTTGCCGGTTCAAGAAGAGAATCTGGCGCGCAAGCCCTTTGGACAGCTGAAGCGGTTCGTTTATGAAGGCAGCAGCGCGAAGCCCCGGTTGCTCATTTGCGCGCCTATGTCCGGCCATTTCGCGACGCTGTTGCGCGGAACGGTCGAGCGCATGATCCCAACGCATGATGTCTATATCACCGATTGGAAAGATGCGCGTGATGTGCCGTTGACGGGCGGCGGTTTCGATCTTGAAACCTACATCGATTATCTCATCGAATGGCTTGAATTCACCGGCCCCGATGCCGGCGGACGCGGTGCCCATATGTTGGCGGTATGTCAGCCTTCGGTCCCGGCTTATGCCGCTGCTGCGGTGATGAGCGCGAAGGACCATCCGTTGCGGCCACGCACCTTGACGATGATGGGCGGTCCAATCGACACCCGCGAAGCGCCGACGGCGGTCAACGACCACGCCACACGCCGCCCACATGAATGGTTCGTACAAAATGTCATTGCGACCGTCCCGCCATATTATAAAGGGTCGGGACGGCGGGTATATCCCGGTTTTCTGCAGCTTTCGGGCTTTATGTCGATGAATTTGGGCAACCATATGGTCAGCCATTGGTCGATGTTCTCCGACCTCGTCAAAGGCGATGGCGAAAGCGCGGATCGGCACAAAGAATTTTACGACGAATATCGATCCGTCTGCGACATGACGGCGGAATTTTATCTGCAGACCGTAGATACCGTATTCCAGCGTCATTTGTTGCCCAAGGGCGAATTCAACTATCGCGGTAAGCTTGTTGATCCCGGTGCGATTACGGACATCGGTCTGCTGGCTATTGAAGGTGAGCGGGACGACATCAGCGGCCTTGGGCAAACCAAAGCCGCGCTCAACATTGCGACCGCTTTGCCTGATGCGCTCAAAAAATATCATATGGCGCCTGAAGTTGGCCATTATGGCATCTTCAACGGCAGCAAATGGCGCGAAAAAATTGCACCTGTCGTGGAAGACTGGATTGTCAGCCACAATGGCTAGGGCCATTGGTGCCATGTTGCGTTTATGACATTGCACATCACTGCCACCGTTGAACGCTGGCCCGTCGATGGTCAATTTATCATTGCGCGCGTTGCTGCCCATATTTGCCGATGAAAGCTGCCATGTTGCGGCGGACGTTGCGGGCCGTCATCCTTCCACTTCGTCACCCTGAAACACGTTCAGGGTGACGAAGTGGGGAATGTTTACCTCTGCGTCCTCTGCGCCTCTGCGCGAGTCCGTTTTGCACGCAGAGGCGCAGAGGACGCAGAGGGTATGCACATGCGGGAATAACAGCGACAGGAATGAAGGAAAATTCCTTGCACTGAACAAAATGGCCTCAAACCGCGAAGGTGAGATTTATGCGTTCACGGCCCAATAGAGGTTTTAAGCTTTATAACGCGTCGAGATACTCGATCTCAGGTGCGCCCGCGAGGCATGCGCCAAGCTTTGGGCCAGCGGCCTTAAAATAGTCGCTACCGCCATGTGCCGTGAGCGCGTCCTGATCGACATATTGCTCCAGCACTTTGTACACCTGTGGGTTGGACCGAGACCGGGTGAGCGTATAAAATACGTTCCCCGGTTCATTGGCCCGAACGGCAGCCGCAAGCTCCGCAAACACCGCCTCAAAGGCTTCGTTTTTGCCGTCGGCGACGGTTAAAGTTGCGATGACACCAATAGCTGACATGCGGCTGCTCCGTTTCGTTCTTAGAAGATTTCAAAAAGGCCGGCTGCGCCCATGCCGCCGCCAACGCACATCGTGACGACGCCATATTTCGCACCGCGGCGCTTGCCTTCGATCAATGTATGGCCGACGCAACGTGCGCCCGTCATACCATATGGGTGACCGATCGAGATTGATCCGCCATTGACGTTCAGCAACTCGTTTGGAATGCCAAGCTTGTCGCGGCAGTACAGAACTTGAACAGCAAATGCTTCGTTCAATTCCCAGATGCCGATGTCGTCCATCTTCAGACCAAAGCGCTGCAGCAATTTTGGAATTGCGAATACGGGGCCAATGCCCATTTCGTCTGGCTCTGTGCCTGCAACGGCCATGCCTACATAACGGCCAAGCGGGTTCAGGCCCTTTTTCTCGGCAACCTTGGCTTCCATCAATATCGACGCCGAAGAACCGTCGGACAACTGGCTGGCGTTACCGGCCGTGATGGTCATGTCTGGACCAAGCACGGGCTGAAGCGATTGCAAACCTGCGAGCTGCGTATCGGCGCGATTGCCTTCATCCTTGGCAATGGTGACTTCTTTCTGGCTAACTTCGCCCGTTTCCTTGTTCACGACATTCATCATTGTGGTCACAGGAACGATTTCAGCATCGAAATAACCGGCTGCTTGACCAGCGGCGGTGCGCTGCTGCGATTGCAGGGCGTATTCGTCCATCGCATCGCGGCTGATGTTATAACGCTTTGCGACGACTTCAGCGGTTTGAAGCATCGGCATGTAAATCGAATTGTGCATGGCAACCAATGCAGGGTCGGCCTGAACGCGCATTTCCTTGGTTTGCACCAATGAGATCGAGTCCTGACCACCAGCTGCCATCACATCGACATTGTCGACGATGATTTGTTTGGCTGCCGTTGCGATCGACATCAGGCCCGACGAACATTGGCGATCCATGGTCATGCCCGAAACAGAAATCGGCAGGCCAGCGCGCAACGCAACCTGACGTGCAAGGTTACCGCCCTGTGTGCCTTGCTGAAGCGCGGAGCCCCAAAGGACGTCATCAATTTCGCCGCCTTCAATGCCAGCAAGCTCCACAGCGGCCTTCAATGAATAGCTGCCGAGCGTTGGCCCGAGCGTTGCGTTAAATCCACCGCGATAGGCTTTGCCGATGGCGGTACGGGCGGTTGATACGATTACTGCGTCACGCATGGTAATGGTTCCTTGAATTAAAAATTATACGAAAAACTGGCTGATCCATTCAGCCTGAAGTGCTGGTTTGTCTTCACCCTCAATCTCGACGGTGAACTCAAGCGTCTGCTGCCATTGGCCAGGGCGCTTTTCAACGAGTTCCAGAAGCTTGAAATGCCCGCGCACCCGCTTGCCGGAGCGAACAGGCGCCAGAAAACGCGTTTTGTTGCCACCATAATTGACGCCCATTTTGACGCCTTCGATTTTGGGACAATCGGACTTCGCGCTGAGTACGGGAAAGAGCGACAGGGTCAAAAATCCATGCGCAATGGTGCCACCGAACGGTGTCATCTTGGCCATTTCTTCATTGATATGGATGAACTGGTGGTCACCGGTTGCATCTGCAAATTTGTTGATCATTTCTTGATCAACCAAAATCCATTCAGA
>DBOA01000185.1 GCA_002299195.1 Sphingomonadales bacterium UBA658 | reverse complement strand
TTGGTGCGCGTGGATCAATGCCGCCAGATACGGCGCCGGTCACACCCGACGCAGTCGCTGCTGCTGCCGAGGCGAAGGTTCCACGATAATGGTATCCCGTACCCAATACCGAGGTCGATTGGCTGCGGGCGTATGAACCGCCAGCGCGATAATCCCAGCCATCCCACAATGGACCTTCAGCGCCCAAACCGGCGCGCAAGGTTTTTGTGTTGGTTTCATATTCACGCACGTCGCATGACGTACAACGCCAACGATACGAAATTGGCTTGCCATAATTGGCCGCGATTTGCGGGAAAACGGCGAGCAGCTTGTTGTACACATCATTATACGTCCCCGCTGTCGTCGCGTTCAGCGGATAATATAATGGCAAGGTTGTGGCGTTGCCCGAATATTGGTTGTTCGAAAAACGCTTCGATGAATCGGCGTCTGAGCCAGTGATTTCGGCATAAAATTGATGGTCGCCAAGTTTAGCCGTTGCGCGTCCATAATAAGTCAGCGTTTCCAGTGGCTGCTGAAGAACGGCTGCGCGACCGGTGTCCCAAGCACAGGCGAAACGTGCCGAGGTATTTGCCCACAATTGGTCGTCATATGCCATGCCACCATCCATGGATGCGCAACCTGCGCCGCCGGGAAGATCGAGGATGTTGATACCACCCGTGGCCAGAACAGTTGCCCCAGCCTCAAGCAAACTAACCCCGCTTAACAGCGAACCGGTCGGGGCAAAGAGCGCATTTGAACCGGTGGCGAACGCTGTAGCAATCGGCGTTCCGCGCGTATCGACCGAGAGGCCGCGATTGGGCTGGTTGCCGTTTACAAAGCTGCGGTCAGAACCGTTCAGGGCTTTACTGACGCTTCTGCTAACGGTGGCCAAAATGTTAAAGCCGTCTTCGTTCAGGTCGCCATAACCACCCGTCGCGGACAGACGATAAATCGCGCCGCCACCGGCTTCGGTCATGTCCGTGAAGGCGTTAAGCGCGAGGCCTTGGAAATTTGTTTTGGTGATGAAGTTCATAACACCGCCAATGGCATCGGTTCCGTAAATGGCCGACGCGCCGTCTTTCAGGACTTCGACGCGCTCAAGCGCGGCCATCGGAATTTGGTTCACATCGACCGCTGAGCCCGTCAGGCCGTGCGCTGCGACGCGGCGTCCATTGAGCAGCACCAATGTCGATGCAGAACCCTGGCCACGCAAGTTGGCTGCCGACAGACCGTTGGTGCCGCGCTGCGCACCTGATGTTACGTCCGCATTGGACGCAAGGTTATCCGCGCCATTGCCGTTGGTCGACAGGTAAGAGATGAGCTGTTCAGGGCTGTTAATGCCTTCGCGTGTCAGATCGTCGGTGCTGATAATCTGCAACGGCAGCGCGCTCTTGGCGGGATCCTGCTTAATGCGCGAACCCGTCACGATGATCGCTGCACCGTCATCGGCGGTTTCAGCGGCAGCTGGCGGCGATGCATCTTGCGCAAAGGCAGGCGTGGTAAGGCACGTCGCCAACAAAAGAATCGCGGTTTTTGAATATTTCATATTACACCCCTGTTATTCTAGCTCACCCCTGAGCCTCGTTTACCATAACACGCTATGCCGACACCTGTTGCAATGCAACTGCATTTGCACGCAGATCGACCAGAATTTCGGCACGAAATTCAAACTGTTGCCACTTTGTCTACTTGCTGGGTTGAAAAAACAGGCCATCCGGCGCACAAGCAAATCATGCTGTCCCAGAAAACCCGCTACGCCATCCGCGCCATGCAGCATCTTGCGGACCATTTCGGTACAGGGCCTGTGCAACTCGCCGATATTGCCGAGGCGCAAAAGATTCCGCCCAAATTCCTAACCGTGATTTTGTCCGAACTGACACGTTCGGGGCTCGTCGCATCACAACGCGGCAAGGACGGCGGATATTGGTTGGGCGTCGCCCCCATCGACATTAGCTATGGCGATCTCATCCGCATCATGCGCGGTTCTTTGGCGTTGGTGCCCTGTGCCAGCCGTTACGCGCATGAGACATGCAAAAACTGCGTCGAGGAAGAAAATTGCCGCACCCGCGCCCTGATGCTTCAGGTACGCGACAAGACTGCGGATCTGTTGGACGGTATCAATCTGTGTGACAATGTTGATGCTGAAGCATTTGCACAAGCTGCGGAATAATCCACTCACCGCGCTAAACACATTCTTGGGCGCTCCAAACAAATTCGTGAGATACAAAGCGGTGGATAAAGAAGTGACTCCCGATTATGCATTCACCGTTCCAGCGCAAAGGGCGAGACTTGGATGATTGACTATATTGCCAATATCGACTGGTCTGCCGTTGCGCCTTATATTGCGGTCGGCTTTGCGGCACAGTTGGTCGATGGCGCGCTTGGAATGGCGTTTGGCGTCATTTGCAGCACATTGCTGGTCAGCGTCATGGGCGTTGCCCCTGCCCGCGCATCTGCGGGCGTGCATTTTGTTGAAATGTTCACAACGGGCGCATCGGGCATCAGCCATGTGTTACACAAAAATGTCGATTGGAAGCTGTTTGCCCGCATCGCTATTCCCGGCGTCATCGGCGGCTGTACCGGCGCGTATCTTTTGGCGAGTATTCATACAGAGGCAGCGCGCCCGTTTGTCATGGGGTATCTAACACTTATCGGCTTTTACCTGCTGTATAAGGCATGGGACTTCACCCATCAGCACAAACCCCGCGATCCCAAGGTGACGATGCCGCTTGGTCTTGTCGGCGGCTTTCTGGATGCATCGGGTGGCGGTGGCTGGGGTCCAGTGGTCACGTCCAACTTGCTGATACAGGGCGCTGATCCCCGCAAAACCATTGGTACGGTGAATACAGCCGAATTTTTCCTGACGGTTGCAGTGTCGATGACCTTCATCCTGACGATTGGATTAGAGGCGTTTACGGTTGTCACCGGCGGCCTTTTGATTGGCGGATTACTGGCCGCACCGTTCGGCGCGATGGTTGCCAAGCGAATCCAACCGCGCATGCTGTTGTTCGCCGTCAGCATCGTCCTGATCGCGACCAGCCTATTCAGCCTCTACAAAGCGTTGGTCTGATTCCGCACACAGCTTGCATTTGCGGCATAACCTGCATATAGGCCCGCCCTTGTCGTGCATGGTCATCCCTGGAGGCGTGGCGGCAAGGTAACTTTTTTTGGAGAATAAACATGAGCGATCAGCTGACATTGTCGGCAGAGACTCGCAATGCGGCCGGCAAGGGAGCCTCCCGCGAATTGCGTCGTCAAAACCGAGTGCCCGCCGTAATTTACGGCAACAAGCAAGAACCCGAACTCATCCATGTTGAGGAAAAGGCTCTCGTCAAACTTTTGATGACTGGCCATTTTTCCGAAAGCGTTGTCGAGATCGACCTTGGCGGCAAAAAACAGCTTACAATTCCAAAGGATGTTGCATTTCATCCTGTTAGCGATCGCCCAATTCATGTTGACTTCCTGCGCACCGCAAAGGGCGCGTAAGCCGAAGGCGAAGCTTAAATTTATCTCCGGGGCTGGGTTTCTGCCCGCCCCGGATATTCCCACAAGGGACAAGCGCGATGCAATTATGGGTAGGTCTCGGTAATCCAGGCGCCACCTATGCAATGCACCGGCACAATATCGGTTTCATGGCGATTGATGCGCTGGCCGAAATTCACGACCTGCCATTACCCGCCAAGAAATTTTTAGGCTGGGTTCAGGAACTTCGGCTCGGATCCGAAAAAATCATTCTTCTCAAGCCCGCGACGTTCATGAACGAAAGCGGCCGTAGCGTGCGCGCAGCGATGGATTTTTATAAGCTTGAATCCAAAGACGTCACGGTCTTCTATGACGAACTCGACCTCGCGCCATTCAAGGTGAAGGTCAAATTTGGCGGCGGCGCGGCTGGCCATAACGGCATTCGTTCGATGACCGACCATATTGGCGCCGATTTCCGCCGTGTCCGCCTTGGCATTGGCCATCCAGGCAACAAAGACCGCGTCACGGGCTATGTGCTCGGCAATTTCCACAAAAGCGAAATCGACGATTTGGCGGATTTATTGGGCGCTGTGTCCGCCGAAGCCGATTGGCTGGCCAAGGGCGATGACGTCCGCTTCATGAACGATGTCGCCATGCGTTTGCAGCAGGACTAAATATTTGCGCCATCGCATTGGATGGACTTGCTGCCGAACGTCGCCTAGGGCCGCTTCATTCATTTTGTGACGAGGAAATTATGGGTTTCAAATGCGGTATTGTGGGCCTTCCCAATGTGGGCAAGTCCACCCTGTTCAATGCACTGACCGAAACGGCAGCAGCGCAAGCGGCGAACTACCCGTTCTGCACGATTGAACCCAATATCGGCAACGTAGCCGTCCCTGACCCGCGCTTGCAAACCATCGCCAAAATCGGCGGCAGCCAAAAGATTATCGAAACCCAGTTGGGCTTTGTCGACATCGCTGGCCTGGTGCGCGGCGCGTCAAAAGGCGAAGGCCTTGGCAACCAATTTTTGGGCAACATCCGCGAAGTCGACGCTATCGTGCACGTCCTGCGCTGCTTTGAAGATGACGACATCCAGCATGTCGATAACAAGATTGATCCGATTTCAGACGCGGAGACGGTCGAAACCGAATTGATGCTGTCTGATTTGGAAAGCCTTGAAAAGCGCGTCCCTAACCTCATCAAAAAGGGCACGCAGGGCGACAAGGAAGCCAAGATCAGCGCGGCGGTATTAAGCCGTGCGCTTGACCTTTTGCGTGAAGGGAAGCCAGCGCGCCTGACCAAGCGCGACGATGCCGAAGAAGAACGCCATTTCCAAATGGCGCAGCTTTTGACCGCAAAGCCCGTATTATATGTGTGCAATGTCGAAGAGGCGAGCGCAGCGAACGGCAATGCGCTGTCGGCACGCGTCTTTAAAAAGGCAAAGGCCGAAGGCGCGGAAGCCGTTGTCGTCTCCGCCGCCATCGAAGCGGAAATTTCCACCATGCCCGCCGAAGACCGCGAAGTGTTTTTGGAAGACCTTGGTCTGACCGAAACCGGCCTCGCCCGCGTTATCCGCGCTGGGTACGAACTGCTGCACCTCATCACCTTCTTCACCGTCGGCCCGAAAGAAGCGCGCGCGTGGACGATCCACCAAGGCGACACGGCCCCCAACGCCGCAGGCGCCATCCACAGCGATTTCGAAAAAGGCTTCATCCGCGCCGAAACCATGGCCTATGATGACTATGTCCAGTTCAATGGCGAAGCCGGCGCGAAAGAAGCGGGCAAGTGGCGTTCGGAAGGCAAGGAATATCTCGTCAAAGACGGCGATATCATGCTGTTTAGGTTTAATGTCTAGAGAGCGTGTGGCTCCACATCGACGCGAGGGCGGGCGCAGCCACAAGCCGATCGTCTTAGCCGCGCAATAACTCTACAAAGCGAAGCTATTCACTTCCGGCCGAACAGCTTTTCCACGTCACCCAATGCCAGCTTCACCCACGTCGGCCGGCCGTGATTGCACTGCCCGCTGTGCGGCGTGACTTCCATTTCGCGTAGGAGCGCGTTCATTTCCGTGACGGACAAGACACGGCCAGCGCGGACGGAGCCGTGGCAGGCCATCGTTGCGGCGACATGGTCGATGCGTTCTTTTAGCGACAAGGCTTCATCATAAGCGGCAAGGTCGTCGGCCAGATCCTCCAGCAATCCCTTGGCATCGCCATCGCCTAGCACGGCGGGCGTAGCGCGCACGAGCATGGCGGCTGGCCCAAAGCGTTCGAGGTCCAGCCCAAATGCCGACAGCTCATCGGCGCGGGCCTCCAGCCGGTCGCAGGCGGGTTCGTCGAGCTCAACGACTTGCGGCAGCAACAGCGCTTGCGAAGGCACGGCTCCGCCTGCCGCCGCCATCGCCTTGCGCATCCGTTCCAGCACGAGCCGTTCATGCGCGGCATGTTGGTCAACAATAACGAGGCCGTCTTCAGCCTCGGCAACGATATAGGTGTTGGCCACTTGCCCGCGCGCGACGCCAAGCGGGTGGCTGGCGCGTTCGGGCACGGGTTCGTGGGCGACGGCGGCCCTGCCCCATAACGGCGCAAGGTCTTCGCCCGGGATCGCCCCCAAATCTGCAAAGCTGCTGCGGCTTTCATATACCGATGGATAAGTCGGGCGCTGGCCATATTGCCCCTGATAGCCAGATCCAATTGCGGCGGCAGGCGCAGCAAAAATATCGCCTTGTGCGGTCTGGATCGGTTCCTGCTGCCATGCGGCAAGCGCGTCCGCCGATGGTCGCTGCACCGCGCGGAAACCGGACTGATCCAGCGCATGGCGCAGCCCCGAAATGATCATGCCGCGGATTAACGCCGGTTCGCGAAAGCGGACTTCAGTCTTGGCCGGATGGACGTTTACGTCGACCTGCGTCGGCGGCAGATCAATGAACAGCGCCACCACCGCATGCCGGTCCCGCGCCAACATTTCGGCATAAGCGCCGCGCACGGCACCAATCAGCAGGCGGTCCTTTACCGGACGGCCATTGACGAACAGGAACTGGTGGTCGGCAACGCCGCGATTATAGGTGGGCAGGCTCGCCACCCCGCCAAGGCGCACGCCTTCGCGTTCGAAATCAAGCGCCACGCTATTGTCGATAAGCTCCACGCTGGTCAGCGCGGCCACGCGTTCGGGCCGTGCGCTGGTGGGTTGCACCGCCAGCACGCGCCGGCCGTCATGTTCAACGGTAAAGCCAATGTCCGGCCGCGCCATTGCCAGCCGCTTCATGGCGTCGAGCGCGGCGGCATATTCCGCGCGCGCGCTGCGCAGGAATTTGCGGCGGGCGGGCACATTGCCAAACAGATTTTCAACCCGAACGCGTGTGCCCTGCGGCAGTGCAGCCGGCCCCTCACCGGTCACCACGCCATGGTCCACCGTCCGCGTCCAGCCTTCGGCACCAGCAGGCCTGCTTTCCAGCGTCATTTTGGACACGCTCGCGATTGATGGCAAAGCCTCCCCCCGGAAACCCAAAGTCGACACCATTTCAATATCTTCATCAGGCAGTTTCGACGTCGCGTGGCGTTCCAATGCCAGCGCCATGTCGGCAGGTGACATGCCGCAGCCATCGTCGGTGACTTCGACCAAATCGATGCCGCCTGCACCCAGCCGCACCGAAATATTGCGGGCGCCCGAATCGATGGCGTTTTCCACCAGCTCTTTTAACGCGCTGGCTGGTCTTTCCACCACTTCACCGGCGGCAATGCGGTTGACCAGGTTTTCAGGGAGCCTTCTTATTGACATGTGCAGGTTCCTAGCCCAAGCGCACAGCCCAAGCGACTCCTTAATCGTTCGCACTCCAGCCAAATATCTGTTTTGAAAAACAGCAAATTCCGCTAGGACCGCGCGATTATTTGGACGCGCTCCAAAGGAGTCTCTCCAAAACGGATTGGGTGGAAATTAAATGGTATTTGGCAAGTTTTTCCGTTTCGCATCACAAGACATGGCAATCGACCTCGGCACCGCAAACACGGTGGTCTATGTCCGCGGTCAAGGGATTGTCCTGAACGAGCCTTCGGTGGTCGCGATTGAAACCATAAACGGTATCAAGCGCGTAAAGGCCGTTGGCGACGATGCAAAGCTGATGATGGGCAAAACCCCGGACAGCATCGAAGCCATTCGCCCCTTACGCGACGGCGTCATTGCCGACATCGATGTGGCCGAACAGATGATCAAGCACTTCATCCACAAAGTGCACGGCAAGCGCCGCATGTTCAGCTACCCCGAAATCGTCATCTGCGTTCCGTCGGGTTCGACATCGGTTGAGCGCCGTGCGATTCGCGATGCCGCGTCCAACGCTGGTGCTTCTGAAGTGTTCCTGATTGAAGAGCCCATGGCTGCTGCCATCGGCGCGGATATGCCGGTGACGGAGCCCATCGGTTCGATGGTGGTCGACATCGGCGGTGGCACCACCGAAGTTGCCGTCCTTTCGTTGCGCGGCCTTGCCTACACTACCTCGGTTCGTACCGGAGGTGACAAGATGGACGAGTCGATTGTCTCTTATGTTCGACGACACCATAACCTGTTGATCGGTGAAGCGACTGCTGAACGGATCAAGAAAGATTTCGGTACCGCACGTCCACCAGCCGATGGCGTTGGCCAGACATTGCACATCAAGGGCCGCGATCTTGTAAACGGCGTGCCAAAGGAAATTACGATCAACCAGGCCCAGATTGCCGAAGCCTTGTCAGAGCCCATTGGCACCATTCTGGAAGGCGTGCGCATCGCGCTTGAAAATACCGCGCCTGAACTGGCGGCGGACATCGTCGATCAAGGTATTGTTTTGACAGGTGGCGGCGCATTGATGGCTGGCCTCGACGAATATCTGCGGGATGAAACCGGACTGCCGGTCACGGTCGCCGAAGACCCGTTGACCTGTGTTGCAATCGGTACAGGCCGGGCGATGGAAGACCCCATCTTCCGTGGCGTCTTGCTGACCGCCTGATATAGGTCTCAGCATGGCGCCGCCCAAACACCGGCGCCCCGGATTTTCCCGAAAGGCGCAATATGGCCTGTTCGTGACCTATGTCGTCGCGATTGCAGGAACGATGGTGGCTGCCTTGTTGCTGGCCATATCGGTGGCTGATCCTGCCGGCTTTTCCGCGCTTCGGGCCGCAGGGGCAGAGATAACAGCGCCGGTCGCGCGTATGTTCAGCAATGTCCGCCGGTCGGCGCAGAACATGAATGCGACCGCGGCGGCTTATATCAACGCAGGTTCCCAAAATGCCGCGCTTCAAAAGCAAGCCAAGGCCAACCGGAAAAAGCTGATCGAGGCGCAAGCCTTACGCGTCGAAAACGCGCGGTTGCGCGGATTGCTAAAATTTTCCGAGGACGGCGAAAGCCAAGTCGCCGTGGGCCGCCTTATCAGCTCAACCTCATCCAGCACGCGGCGCGTGGCGACATTGTCCATCGGCCGCAACTTTGGCGTGGAACGCGCGCAACCTGTGCGCGGCCCTTCCGGATTGATTGGCCGCGTTATCGAAACCGGCCCGACAACTGCACGTATCCTTCTCGTCACCGACGCTGAAAATCTGGTCCCTGTCATGCGCGTCAGCGATGGCCTACCCGCGTTTTCGGCGGGCCTTGGCAATGGCACTGTGCTGATCAAGCCGTTGAACTTGGGCGAAAGCCCGTTCAAGGTCGGCGACGTCATTGTCACCTCGGGCAATGGCGGGCTGTATCCGCCCAATATTCCTTTCGCGCGCGTTATCAAAAAAACCAGCGATGGCGCGTTGGCGATACCCTATGCCGACCCGGGCAACACGCCTTATGTCGTGGTGATACGACCATATCAGGGCGAAGCACGCGCGGCCCAGCAGGCGGTGGCGCCTGACGGTGAAACCAAGGAAGTTGCGGAATGAAAATTCCGGTGACGACCATTCGCCTGCCCACCCGTCCGGCACGGGAATATAAATCCCGTTTTGACCGCGAACAATCGCTGCTCAAGATGCTGGCCATTCCGATTACGTCGGTCGCTATTGCATCGATGATTACGGCCTTGCCGATATTCACCGAAGAACCAATGTTGCCGCCACTTGGGCTGTTGATGTTCTTAAGCTGGCGTCTGATTCGTCCCGGGCTTCTGCCCGTTTGGTCCGGCGTGCCATTTGGTTTGATGGATGATGTGTTCAGCGGCCAACCCTTTGGCAGCGCGGGATTGTTGTGGTCGCTCGCTATGCTCAGCATCGAGATTATCGATGCGCGGGCTATCTGGCGCGACCATATTCAGGATTGGCTTATTGCCGCCGTCTTAATTGCAGGGGTGCTGTTGGGTGGCTTGTGGATTGCGGGCATGGCGCATGCCGCGCCTGCGCCCGCTATTTTGATTCCGCAGATCATATTGTCCATATTGCTATATCCGCTGGCCGTGCGCATATGCGCGCGTCTCGACAGCTGGCGATTGGCAACATGAAGGTCGAAAAACAGGTTACATCAGGACAGCTTGATTTCACGTTCACCCGCCGTGCCGCTTTTGTAGGCGGCGTGCAGGCAGCGATCGGCCTGACCGTGGCCGCGCGTATGTGCTATATCGCCGTGGCCGATAACGAGAAATATAAGCTGCTCGCCGAAAGCAATCGGGTCAACCTTACCATCATCCCGCCCCGTCGCGGTTGGTTCGTTGACCGTTATGGCAAACCCATCGCAACCAATCGCGCCGATTTTCGTGTCGACATCATCCCCGACCGGCTCGCCAATAAGGAACAGACCGTCAAGACGCTGGCGGAGCTGCTGGCCTTGTCGACCGACGATGTCGACCGCATCCATCGCGAGTTGAAATTGGCACAGGGCTTTCAACCTGTTCAAGTGGCAGACGGGCTGGATTATGAACGCTTTGCCGCCGTCAGCGTGCGCCTGCCCGACCTTCCCGGGGTCAGCCCGCGGCAGGGTTATTCGCGCTTTTACCCAAGCGGCGCGGCGGTCGGGCATCTCATCGGTTATGTCGGCACGGTGTCGGCCGAAGAATATCAGAAGAACAAAAACCCGCTGCTGATTACCCCGGGGTTCAAGGTCGGCAAGGATGGCCTCGAAAAGACGCTTGAAGACCGCTTGCAGGGCGAACCCGGCGCAAAGCGCACCGAGGTTACCGCACGCGGCAAGATCGTCCGAGACTTGGCCACCCGGCCAGACATACCGGGGAAACCCGTTCAACTGACCATCGATATCGACCTGCACAATTATGCCGCGCGCCGCCTTGGGCTGGAATCCGGCTCCGTGGTGATATTCGACTGCCTGACCGGCGACATTCTGACGATGGCGTCCATGCCATGTTATGATCCCAACAGCTTTTCCGATGGCATTGGCCGCGTCGAATGGAAAATGCTGAATTCGGATGACCATATCCCGATGCTCAACAAAGCATTGCAGGGGCTGTATCCGCCGGGATCGACAGTGAAACCCGCTGCGGCACTTGCGATGCTGCATCATGGCATCGATCCAGATGAAACCGTTGTGTGTGGCGGGGGGTATCGGCTGGGCAACCGCGTGTTCAAATGTCTGGGCCGCCATGGCCCAATGAACATGGCCGACGCGCTGATGAAAAGCTGCAACACCTATTTCTATGCAATGGGTCGCCGCATTGGCTATGACGCGATTGCACCATTTTCAAAGGCGCTTGGTCTGGGACAGGAATTTCCCCTTCCCTTTCCGTCGCAACGATATGGCACCATTCCCGACAGCGCGTGGAAGATGCGCAAATATGACCAAAAGTGGAGCGAATCTGACACGCTGAATGCGACGATTGGTCAGGGCTATGTTTCGGTTAGCCCGTTCCAATTGGCCATGATGGCAGCGCGGATCGCATCGGGCCTGAACATTCAGCCTGAAATCATCCTCAAAAAACGCCCGGCACCTGGCAGGCTCGGCTTCCCCGAAGAACATTTGGCCGTCGTGCGCGAAGGCATGAACCGCGTCGTCAATGGCGATGGCACCGCCGTACGCAGTAGGCTGGACATTCCGGGCATCGCGATGGCCGGGAAAACCGGCACCGCGCAAGTGCGCCGCATTGCAGGATCGCAGCGTGGGCAATCGGGCGCGTGGAAATATCGCGACCATGGCCTGTTCGTGTGCTTCGCGCCTGTCGATAACCCACGCTATGGCGCGTCGGTCGTCATTGAACATGGCATGGGCGGCGCGCGGGCCGCAGCACCAATCGCGAAAGACGTTCTGACGTTCCTGTATGACCGGGAAAAGGCGATGGCGTCCTTGGAAGCACTCGAAGCTGGCTGGGGCGGCAATATCGAACAACGCATGGCATCCAAATATGCGGCCTTCCAAGGTCAACCGGCGGCACCCCCGCCGCTGGATCCCACGATATGAACGGCATAGTCCCCGCCCCGATTGCAGCCCTTCCATGGCGCGTGATTTTCATATTGTCGGCGTTGGTCGGCTTTGGCGCGACTGTCCTCTATTCCGCAGCAGGTGGTCATTTTGAACCATGGGCCGGAAAGCATGTCATCCGGTTCGTGGTCCTACTCAGCATGGCCATCGCGATGTCGCGGATGAAGCTTGAATTCTGGAAGTCGATGACTTTTCCTTTATACCTGTTGCTGCTCGTCCTGCTTGTCGTGGTGCAGCTGATGGGCTTTGTAGGCGGTGGCAGCCAACGCTGGATTAACCTTGGCATCATCACGCTTCAGCCATCCGAACTGATGAAGCCTGTCATGGTGCTTGCCGCCGCATGGTTTTTCGACCGGCTTCCACCGAACCGCATATACGGATTTGACGCCATTTGGCCGCTGGGCGCTATCCTCTTGCTGCCAAGCATATTGGTGATCATTCAGCCGGATTTCGACGCTGCCATTGCCTATGCCTTCGGGCTGGGCGTCGTTGGCTTCATGGCGGGCCTGCCCCTCATATATTTCATCAGCGCGGGCGTGGGCGTTGCCGTTCTTGCGCCAATGGTGTTTTTCTTTGGATTAAAGGCCTATCAGCAAGACCGCGTTCTCATCTTCCTCAACCCGGAAAATGATCCGCTTGGTGCCGGCTATCACATCACCCAGTCGAAAATCGCGATCGGATCAGGCGGCATATTCGGCAAAGGCTTTGGCAACGGCACCCAAAGCCATCTCGATTATCTGCCCGAAGGACATACCGACTTCGTCTTTGCCACTATGGCGGAAGAATGGGGCATCGTCGGCGGCTTTTTCATCCTCTTCATGTACTATCTACTCATGCGCTGGGGCCTCAGCGTCGCGATGCAGAGCAAGACGCGGTACGGGCAGCTCGTCGCCGCCGGCCTGACCTGCACCATTTTCTTCTATATCATGATCAACCTGTTGATGGTTGTGGGCCTCGCGCCGGTCGCGGGCATTCCCCTGCCTTTTGTCAGTCACGGGGGCTCATCCATGCTCACCATGATGCTGTGCGTGGGAATCATGATGTCCATCGAGCGCCACCCGGGCGCAAAGCGTGGACAATTCCAATAAGTCGCTTTGTCATGCTTGACAAA
>DBOA01000150.1 GCA_002299195.1 Sphingomonadales bacterium UBA658 | reverse complement strand
ATGTTGGCGCGCGCTGGATTTGCGGTCCACCTCGTGTCGCGCCGACCATCGCACGCATTGGCGCCGGGCATAGAGGAGCATGTCGCGCCAACCGACGACTGGCCAGCGATTGTGGCAAGGTTAAAGCCTGACGTCGCCATTTCCGGTTTGGGGACGACGATACGCACAGCGGGATCGCGCGAAGCATTCAGGGCCGTTGACCATGATCTGGTGCTCGACTTTGCACAGGCAAGCCATGACGCCGGCGCGCAGCATTTCATTACGATATCATCCGTCGGCGCGATGCCCGCGAGCAGCAGTTTCTATTTGCGAACGAAAGCGGAAATGGAGCAGGGGCTGCGCAACATCGGTTTCCAACGCCTTGATATCATGCGGCCCAGTCTGCTGACGGGTGGGCAGCGCAGCGACCGCCGTCCGGGCGAAGCATTGGGGATATTACTGTCGCCATTTGTGGACATGTTGATGTTTGGACCGATGCAGAAATTTGCGTCGACGCCGTCCGGCAAAGTCGCAAAGGCCATCGCCAACTTGGCAAAAGCGGGCGACGATGGCGTGTTTATCCACGAAAATGAATCGATAAACGCGCTGGCTGGTTGACTCTCCAAGGCCGTAAGGCCAATGCGGTTTCGTCGCTGACGAAGCGGGAGAGCGTCCCTTTAAGGGGCCGCCGAAGGAGCAACCGCCCCGGAATCTCTCAGGCAAAAGGACCGCTTCGGCTTTTGCGACACTCTGGAAAGCGCATGTCTTTGCCATTTGCAACGACATGCCACCGAAGGTGTAACCTGCCTTTGCCAATGTTGTTGGCAACCAAGGCGGATAAAGCTCTCAGGTACCCGTGACAGAGGGGGCAGCAGACTATGCGCCAACCGGCGTCGGTCGCTGCGACTCTTGAACGGACTGATATGAGCGAAGAAGACGAATTCGAACTAGAACCCATCGAAATATTGGAGCTGCCGCTCGACGCATGGCATCGCGACAAAGGCGCGCGCATGGTCGAGTTTGCCGGCTATCACATGCCGATCCAATATGAAGGCATCATGGCCGAACATATTTGGACGCGCGAGAATGCGGGGCTGTTCGACGTCAGCCATATGGGGCAGCTGATGCTGACCGGCGAGGGCGCGGCCGAAGCGCTTGAGGCGATGGTTCCCGGTGACATATCCGCGCTTAAAGAGGGCAAGATGCGTTACTCGCTGCTTCTGGATGAAGACGGCGGCGTGCTGGACGACATGATGATTACGGCGGTGCCGATGGGGCTTTATGTGGTCGTTAATGGCGCGGTGAAATGGGACGATATGGGCCATCTGCGGGACCATTTGCCCGATGAGATTACCATCAACCATATGGATGACCGCGCGCTGTTGGCGTTGCAAGGACCAAAGGCCGTGGATGCGCTTGTCCGCGTCGTTCCCGGTGTCGACGCGCTCTACTTCATGGAGGCCGGTTCCTTCTTCTGGGGACCCAAGACCGATCCCGAGCCGCTGTGGATCAGCCGTTCGGGGTACACCGGCGAAGATGGCTTCGAAATTTCGGTGCCTGCGGCCCATGCAAAGGCACTTGCGGACCAAATCTGTGCGCAACCTGAAGTACAGCCGATTGGCCTTGGCGCGCGCGATTCCTTGCGGCTTGAGGCGGGCCTGCCGCTGTACGGCCATGACATGAACCCCGAATTTAACCCTGTCGAAGCCAGCGCAGCATTCGCAGTGTCGAAACGCCGCCGTGCCGAGGGCGGGTTTTTCGGGTCTGACCGCATCCTGAATGCCTTGGCCAATGGCCCCGCACGCAAGCTTGTCGGGCTTTCGGTCGACGGCAAGATGCCCGTGCGCGAAGGCGCACCTGTTTTTGCAGGCGATACGCACGTTGGCGTCATTACGTCCGGCGGATTTGGCCCAAGCGTCGGCGCGCCGATCGCCATGGGCTATATTGACGCGGGCCATAACGCCGTCGGCAGCATCCTTGAGGCGGAGGTGCGCGGCAAGCGTGTGTCCGTCACGGTAACGTCCTTACCCTTCGTCCCACATCATTATCATCGCAAAGGAGCGCACACATGACCCGTTATTTCACCGAAGATCATGAGTGGATCGAAGTCGACGGCGACAGCGCGACTGTTGGCATTACGGACTATGCACAAAGCCAGTTGGGCGACATCGTGTTCGCTGAAGTCCCCGCCACCGGCGCGACGCTAAAAAAAGGTGGCGATGCTGCGGTTGTGGAATCGGTCAAGGCTGCGTCAGATGTCTATGCACCCGTCAGCGGCACCGTGATTGAGGGCAATGCCGCATTGGAATGCGACCCCGCGCTGGTGAACAGCGACCCCGAAGGCGAGGGCTGGTTCTTCAAAATCACCCTCAGCGACACAAGCGAACTCGACAGCCTGATGGATGCCGCCGCGTTCAAGGCATTTGTAGACGGACTTTAAGCTAATCCGTCCGCAACTTGCGGGCCATGGAGATTGAAATGCGTTATTTGCCGCTCACCCCATCCGACCGTCAGGCCATGCTTGGTGTCATCGGGGCAAAATCGATTGATGAATTGTTCGCCGATGTGCCTGCGGAGGCACAGCTGGACGGGCCCATCCATGGCTTACCCAACCACGCCAGCGAAATGGCGGTTGAGCGGCATTTTTCAAATCTCGCGCGGCAAAATATGACCGCGTCGCACACGCCGTTCTTTTTAGGCGC
>DBOA01000123.1 GCA_002299195.1 Sphingomonadales bacterium UBA658 | reverse complement strand
GATGCCGGCATTCTGGTCGGTACATTGGCCGGTAAGCGTACAGGTGGCGGCAGCGCCGGGGCAAAGGGACAAAAACCATGATCCGAATTGCAGTGGCAAATCAAAAGGGCGGCGTTGGCAAGACCACCACGGCTATCAACTTGGCTACTGCATTGGCGGCAAGTGGTTGGCGGTGCGTGCTGGTAGATCTGGATCCCCAAGGCAATGCGTCCACCGGTCTGGGCCTGAAACAAGCGCAGCGTGTCCACAGCAGCTATGATCTTTTGCTGGGTGACGCGTCGTTGAAGGATGCGGCTATCCCGACCTTGATTCCCAATCTCGACATGGTTCCTGCGACAGTCGATCTGTCGGGCGCCGAAATTGAACTGGTCGAATATGAGGACCGCACCGGGCGGTTAAAGGCGGCTTTCGACAAATCGGATGCCAACTGGGATATCTGCATCATTGATTGCCCGCCGTCGCTGGGGCTCATCACGATCAACGCGCTCGTGGCCGTCGACTCACTGCTCGTACCGTTGCAGTGCGAATTTTTTGCGTTGGAAGGTTTGAGTCAGCTATTACAGACAGTTGAACGTATTCAGGGCCGGTTTAACCCGGCGCTGACGATCATGGGTGTTGCGCTGACCATGTACGACAAACGCAACAAGCTGACCGAACAAGTTGCGGACGACGTGCGCAGTTGCTTGGGCGATCTGGTGTTCCAAACAGTCATCCCGCGCAACGTGCGTTTGTCGGAGGCACCAAGCCATGGGTTGCCCGCGTTGGTGTACGACCATCGCTGTTCGGGTTCAGAGGCGTATATGAAATTGGCAAGAGAATTGATTGGCCGTCTACCGGCCCGGGAGCTCGCAGCGTGACGAATGATAATCCATCTGAAAAATCCCCATTGAAGAAAAAAATGGGATTGGGTCGTGGCCTGGACGCCTTGCTTGGTGAAGCATTGCGCGGCGACCCGTCTTCTGCGCGCGCGTCCGGAAATGTCGATTCCCGCAGCGTTGGCGTCATGACAATTGCCGTTGCCGCGATACGCCCAAATCCCGATCAGCCGCGCCGCCATTTTTCCGACGATAAGTTGACCGAGTTGGCCGCCAGCATTGCAAAGCATGGCGTCATTCAACCTATCGTCGTGCGTCCGTTCAACGATGGCTATCAAATCGTCGCCGGTGAACGCCGTTGGCGCGCGGCGCAGCGGGTTCAGCTGCACGATTTGCCTGCGATCGTGCGCAATTTTGACGATGCCGAAACGCTTGAAATTGCATTGTTGGAAAATATCCAGCGTCAGGATCTCAATCCGATTGAAGAAGCCGAAGCGTATAAAAAGCTGACCGATGTGTTCGGGCATAGTGCGGCGGAGCTGGCGGAGCTGGTGCATAAGTCGCGCAGCCATGTTGCGAATATGATGCGCCTGCTCGATTTGCCTTTGCCGTTGCGCGATCTGGTCATTGAAGAAAAATTGACCATGGGGCATGCACGCGCTTTGTTGGGCAGTGAGAATGCGGTGCCATTGGCCATGCTGGTCATCAAGAACGGCCTGTCGGTCCGCGCTACCGAAGCGCTCGTGCAAAAAGAACGCGCCCCGAGCGCCAAAAAAGGCAAAAGCACGGGCGCCAGCGACAATGCGGATATTCGTGCAGTGGAATCCCATTTGGGCGACCTGTTGGGCTTGACCGTGCGGATCGTTCCGAAAAATGCTACAGGCGCAGGAGCGGTGACATTTGAATATGGCAGCCTGGACCAGCTCGACATGTTGTGTCAGCGCCTGACGGGTGAAAAATTCTAATATTTTTCAAATACATAGATACGCCTCAATAAATGAGGCCGACTGTGAGTTCAATCGTGGGACAGACGGTGGATGGCGAACAATATGGCGCAGCGGCACAAAGCTACCACACGGATTTGGCATTGGCTGAACGCCATTGCGCTTATGGTTTTGCTGATGAGCGGCCTGATGATTTTCAACGCGCACCCGCGTTTGTATTGGGGTGAATATGGATCACGCGAAGACCGCGCATGGTTGGAAATTGACGACACAAGAACAACTGGATTTGTGAAAATCGGTGCAACGACGCTTGAGACAACGGGCGTGTTAGGATTGTCGTTGGGCACGGACGATAAAGTCCGCCGCGTGGCCTTCCCGGGCTGGGCGACGATACCGACCCGGTACAATCTCGGCGCAGCACGGCGTTGGCATTTTGCCTTTGCATGGCTGTTCGCGCTTGGGTTGACTGGCTTCATGGCGGCATCGTTGTTGAACGGCCACATCCGCCAGCATTTGCATATCCGCAAGGCAGAATGGGCCCCAAAGCATATATGGAGCGATATTAAAAACCATGCCCGACTGCGCTTTGATGCGCACAATGCGGGGACATATAATATCTTGCAAAAGTTCAGTTATGCCGGCGTGATTTTCATTTTGTTGCCGCTGATGATCTTCACGGGCCTTGCCATGTCACCGGCCATGAATGCAGCACTTCCATGGTTGCATGATATATTTGGCGGTCGCCAATCGGCGCGTTCGATCCACTTTATGTGCGCGGCGCTTTTGTCCATTTTTGTGCTGGTGCATCTCCTGATGGTTTTCCTGTCCGGACCAATTAACGGCATCCGTTCCATGATTACGGGCAAAGTTGCTCAGGCACCCGAAAGCAACCCGACAGGAGTGACGTCATGAAGAATGGCCGCGATATCATCGGACGGCGTGCACTTTTGCGCGGCGCAACTTTGGGTGGCAGCGCGCTGATCTTAAGCGGTTGCGATGCGTTGAATGAAAGCGACATGTTCCGGTCGGCACTGCGCACAGCTGAAACGCTGAATCAGACGGTGCACAGAAGCCTGATGGACAGGGCGGCGCTTGCACCGGAATTTCCTGCATCCGATATTTCGCCGGTCTTCAAAACCAACGGCTCACTAACAGGCACCTCGGCAGAGTATCTGGCGCATGTCGATAATAAGTTTGCCGACTGGACACTGCGCATTGATGGCATGGTGGCAAACCCGATGGATGTCAGTCTAGAAACGCTGCGCGCGATGCCGTCGCGCACCCAGATAACACGGCATGATTGTGTTGAGGGCTGGAGCGCGATTGCAAAATGGCAGGGCACGCCGTTGCGGCTGTTGTTACAGCAAGCCGGTTTATCGGCGCGCGCCAAATATATCGTGTTCCATTGTGCGGACAGTTACGGCGCACAGCCTTATTATGAATCCATCGATTTGATCGACGCATTTCACCCGCAAACAATATTGGCGTGGGGGATGAATGGCGAAATGCTGCCGCTGAAATATGGCGCACCCATTCGCCTGCGTGTCGAACGGCAGCTGGGGTATAAGCATGCCAAATATGTCATGCGTATCGAAGCGACCGATGATCTGACAAAATTCCATGGTGGAAAAGGTGGATATTGGGAAGATGTGGGCGACTACGAGTGGTATGCCGGAATCTAGGCTTGCGTGTCCGCGCGGTTAATGGAAAAGCCGTTTCCAGTCATAGGGAGACCCGATTACCATGAAGACGCGCGCAGCTGTTGCCTTTGAAGCGAAGAAGCCACTTGAGATTGTCGAGCTTGACCTTGAAGGTCCCAAGGCTGGTGAAGTCTTGGTTGAGATCATGGCGACCGGCATTTGCCATACAGATGCCTATACGCTCGATGGCTTTGACAGCGAGGGGATTTTCCCTTCCGTGCTTGGCCATGAAGGCGCAGGGATCGTACGCGAAGTCGGCGCAGGCGTGACCAGCGTGAAGCCTGGCGATCATGTTATTCCATTGTACACACCGGAATGCCGCCAGTGCAAAAGCTGCCTGTCCGGTAAAACCAACCTGTGCACCGCCATTCGCGCGACACAGGGCAAGGGCCTGATGCCCGATGGCACAACGCGCTTTAGCTATAAGGGCCAGCCGATTTTCCATTATATGGGCTGCTCGACATTTTCGAACTTCACCGTGCTTCCGGAAATCGCCGTTGCCAAAATCCGTGAAGACGCACCGTTCCAGTCAAGCTGCTATATCGGTTGCGGCGTCACCACAGGCGTTGGCGCTGTGGTCAACACAGCAAAGGTGCAAGTGGGCGATAATGTCGTTGTCTTTGGCCTTGGCGGCATTGGACTGAACGTCATTCAGGGCGCACGGCTTGCTGGCGCTGGCATGATTATCGGCGTTGATATTAATCCTGACCGCGAAGAGTGGGGCCGCAAGTTCGGCATGACCGCGTTTCTGAACTCCAGGGGCATGAGCCGCGAAGATGTTGTCGCCGCAATCGTGGCCATGACCGACGGCGGCGCGGATTACACCTTTGATGCCACCGGCAACACCGAAGTGATGCGCACCGCGCTTGAGGCATGCCATCGGGGTTGGGGCACCAGCATCATCATTGGTGTGGCCGAAGCGGGCAAAGAGATTGCAACGCGTCCATTCCAACTCGTGACCGGTCGCAACTGGCGCGGTACCGCCTTTGGCGGCGCCAAGGGCCGCACCGACGTTCCAAAGATCGTCGACATGTATATGACCGGCAAGATCGAAATCGACCCGATGATTACGCATGTCATGGGGCTTGAGGAAATCAACAAGGCATTTGAATTGATGCACGCGGGTGAAAGCATCCGCAGTGTCGTGGTGTTTTAATCTAGGGAGAAGTAATAATGTATAGTCATATGATGGTGGGCAGCAATGATATTGCCCGTTCGAAAAAATTCTACGACGCAACCTTCGTTGCCATGGGCGGCAAGCCCGGCATGCAGGACCCCAAGGGTCGTTTGATTTACATGCATAACGGATCAATGTTCCTCGTCACGCCGCCAATTGACGGCAATCCGGCCACGCACGGCAATGGCAGCACCATCGGATTTGCGATGACTCCCGAATTGGCAAATGCATGGCACCAGGCGGGCGTTGAAAATGGCGGCGAAGCGATTGAAGATGCACCCGGCATCCGTGAAGGCAATGGCATGAAACTGTATCTTGCCTATCTGCGTGATCCGGATGGCAACAAGCTGTGCGCTCTGCACCGTGTCACTGACTGATAGTGTTACGATCATGAACGATGCCGAAGCGCAGCTTTATAAAGACTTGGCCGCGCTCGGCATTGCTTATGAAAAGCATGAACATGCGCCGGTATTCACGGTGGCGGAGAGCGAAGCGCATAATCGCGACATTGCCGGTGCGCATACCAAGAATCTGTTTTTGAAAGACAAGAACGGCGCATATTTTCTGGTCACCGTCCCCGCCGAAGCCCGCGTTGATTTAAAGGCGTTGCCATCGGCTATCGGCTGCGGCCGCATCAGCTTTGGTAAAGCCGAAGATATGGAACGGCTGCTCGGCATTACGCCGGGATCGGTCACCGCTTTGGCGGCAATCAATGACCCCGATTGTGCTGTCCAATTCGTGCTTGATGCTGCGTTAGCGCAAACCGACATTATCAATTGCCACCCGCTGCGAAACAGCGCGACCTTAAGCATTGCGACCAGCGATCTTATGCGCGCGCAAACCTATTGGCAGCACCCGCCCCAGATTATTTCTATCCCGACATTGGAGCCCGCATGACTTTCGAAACCGTCTCTCAAAATATCGCCTTTGGTGGCGTGCAGGGTGTTTATAAGCACCATTCATCAGCCACCGGCACCGACATGACTTTTTCAGTCTATGTCCCGCCGCACGCAGAAGGCCAGATTTTGCCAGTGGTGTGGTTTTTGTCGGGCCTGACCTGCACCCATGCAAATGTGACCGAGAAAGGCGAATTCCGCCGCGCCTGTGCAGAGCTGGGTTTGATTTTCGTGGCGCCCGACACCAGCCCGCGCGGCGAAGGCGTGCCCGACGATGCCGACGCCGCATATGACTTTGGTTTGGGCGCCGGATTTTACGTAAACGCCACCGCTTCGCCTTTCGACACCCATTACCGGATGCAAGATTATATCGAGCGTGAATTGCCTGATATCATCGCCGCGCATTTCCCTGCGGATATGCAGCGGCAAGCCATTATGGGGCATTCCATGGGCGGGCATGGCGCACTGACGATCAGTCTGCGTAACCCCGGCAAGTATAAGTCGACGTCAGCATTTTCGCCGATCGTATCGCCGTTAAATTGTCCTTGGGGTGAAAAGGCTTTGGGCGGCTATCTTGGCGATGACCGTGCGCAATGGCGTGCATATGACAGCGTTGCGTTGTTGGCAGATGGCGCACGCTTGCCTGACCTGTTGGTCGACCAAGGCCTCGCGGACAATTTCCTCGAGTCACAGCTCAAGACGCATTTGCTCGTCGAACAATGCGCCGCGGTTGGGCAGCCTGCGGAAATTCGTATGCAGCCGGGATATGATCACAGCTATTATTTCATCTCGACCTTTATGGCTGACCATCTCGCTTGGCATGCGGAACGGCTAAACGGCTAAAGCCTTGGGTATTGTCGATTCTGCTGCGCATATGAAGATCCCGACAGATCGCCCTTATGTGCTGCTCGACGATGCCCGCATCCACGGTGCGTCGCCTGCACGGCTATATACTGACCCGGTTGAAATATGGACCGCGAACAGCTTTGATGAAGTCGACGCCGTGCTTGATGCGCTGCGTGATGCGCAGCGCGCCGGGCTGCATGCCGCGGGGTTTTTGGGCTATGAATGTGGGCAGCATTTCCTCCCCAATCTTGGGCAAGAACGCAGCGGGCCACTGGCGTGGTTCGGTTTGTTTCGCGGCTACAGCACAATCTCGGCTGACGTCGTGCCGTCATATCTACCCGATCCGGCGGGGGCATGGGTGTCTGAATTGCGCCCCGGGGTTTCGCGCGCAGAATATGGCGATGCCTTTGCGGCGGTTCAGGATTTTATCCACGCCGGGGACATTTATCAGGCCAATCTGACCTTTCCGCTTTCGGCCGATTATGCGGGCGATCCGCTGGCCGTATATGCGGCGCTGCGCGGCCGCGCGAAGGCGGGCTATGGCGGTGTCATCTACACGGGGGACACGCATTATCTGTCCTTTTCACCCGAACTGTTTTTCGCGCTGAAAGACCAACGCGTAACCACAAAACCGATGAAGGGTACGGCACAAAGGCAAGCCGACCCGCAACATGATAGCGATGTTACGGAGCGCTTGCGCGCGGACCCGAAACAACGGGCGGAAAATTTGATGATCGTCGATCTCCTCCGCAATGATCTGTCCCGTGTGTGCGCCGCGGGCACTGTCGCCGTGCCTGAATTGTTTCATGTCGAAAGCTATCCCACGGTTCATCAGATGACCTCGACCGTCACGGGTGTGCTGAACGAAGGTGTGGATGCGGTTGACGTCATAACGGCATTATTTCCATGCGGGTCGATTACAGGCGCGCCGAAAATCCGCGCGATGCAGGTCGTTGAAGAAGTGGAAACCGCGCCTCGTGGAATATATTGCGGCTCCATCGGGCGCATTGATGCCAATGGGGATGCCGCCTTCAACGTTGCCATTCGTACCTTTACCTTGTGCGATTCAACAAAGACGCTTTCACTCGGGCTAGGATCAGGCGTTGTCGCCGATTCCAACGAAGCAGATGAATGGGCAGAATGTTTGGCCAAGGGGGATTTTGCCAAATTGGACGATACCGGATTTGATCTGATCGAAACCATGCGTTTTGAACCGATGGCCGGTATCCTTCGGCTGGAGCTGCATTTGGAGCGCATGAAGACCAGCGCAATGTTGTTCGGATTTGAATTTGACCGGCACGCATTGCGCAACCGGCTGCACGCCAGCATTTTCCATCTCGATCAGCTTTCGAAAATCCGGCTGATGGTTTCCCGGCATGGTGCAGTCGCAATTGAGATCAGCCCGCTTCAGGATGTGACCGACTGGCGCGTTGCCGTTGTCCCACTGCCTGTCGCTGTCGAAGATTTCCGGCTTCGGCACAAGATAAGCGATCGGGCTTTTTACGACAACGCCCGAAAAGCGCGGACGGATTGTGACGAAGTGATCTTCGTTGGTGCCGATGGCCGTTTAACCGAAGGTAGCATCACGGCCTTGTTTGTGGAACGGGATGGCGTTTTACTGACGCCGCGGCTTGAAACCGGGCTATTGCCATCTGTGCTTCGCCGCGCGCTGATCGACGCTGGAGAAGCCCAAGAGGCGGATTTGACGGTCGACGATTTGGCGGGTGGTTTTTTTGTCGGGAACAGCGCACGTGGATTAATAAGAGCGCATAGGGTTGCGTAACTTTTAGCGAGGCTTTAGGGGCAAGCGCGCAACTTCTGTTCAATTTTTGCCCGAAAGTTTTGATGATGAATGACCGTCTGTCGGCCGCGCTCGGCCGGATTGCCCCTTCAGCGACGCTTGCCATGTCCGGACGCGTGATTGACCTTAAATCGCAGGGCATTGATGTCATTGGACTGTCGGCGGGTGAACCCGATTTTGACACGCCAGAATTCGTCAAAGACGCCGCCATTCAGGCCATTCGTGACGGCATGACGAAATATACCGCCGTGGACGGTATCGCCCCGCTCAAGCAGGCGATCATTGCAAAATTCAAGCGCGACAATGGCATTGAATATACGCCAAAGCAGATCACGGTAAACTCCGGCGGCAAGCACACATTGTTTAACGCCCTGGTCGCAACGATTGATACGGGCGATGAGGTCATCATCCCTGCGCCTTATTGGGTCAGCTATCCCGATATCGTTCAATTCGCCGGCGGAACGCCCGTGATCGTTATGGCGACTGCGGCGCAAAATTATAAAATCACGCCAGAGCAACTTGAAGCCGCGATTACGCCGAAGACGCGCTGGTTGATCCTCAATTCGCCGTCCAACCCAACCGGCGCCGCTTATGATGCGGCTGAATTGAAAGAATTGGGTGCAGTGCTGCTGCGCCATCCGCACGTCATGTTGCTGTCCGACGATATGTACGAACATATTTGGTATGCGCAGGCGCCCTTTGCGACGATGCTTCAGGTGTGCCCCGAACTCTATGACCGCACCCTCACCATGAATGGCGCGTCCAAGGCCTATGCCATGACCGGTTGGCGCATCGGCTATGCTGGTGGCCCGGCATGGTTGATTAAGGCGATGGCGGATTTGCAATCGCAATCGACGAGCAATCCCTGCTCAATCTCACAATATGCCGTGTTGGCTGCGCTTAACGGACCACAGGATTTCTTGCGGGAACGCAATATCGCTTTCCGCGAACGCCGCGACCTTGTCGTCGCGATGCTGAACGACGCACCAGGGCTTAGCTGCCCAACGCCAGAGGGCGCATTTTATGTCTATCCCGACGCAACGGGCGTGATGGGCAAGACGACGCCCAAGGGTAAGAAGATCGAAACCGATGCGGACCTCATCGATTATTTCCTCGATGATTACCGCGTGGCTGCGGTGCATGGCGGGGCCTTCGGTCTGTCGCCGGGCTTCCGGATTTCTTATGCAACATCGTCGGATATCCTCAAGGAAGCATGCACGCGTATTCAAGCAGCGTGCGCCGCACTCATATGATCGCAACACCGGCGTCACGCTGAACGGCGTTCATGCACCTTTAATGTGCTTTCTGGTGAAGCCTTTTTAAGCCGACGCACATAGCTGTTTCGGCGCCCATCTGCGCAATATGTCAGAGATAAAATATGGACCGTCTTTATAACTTTGTGCGTTCGGATCTTTTCCTCAGCCTGGCTGGTGGATTTGCGCTAGGTGTGGCTGGACTGGCCATCATCAAACCTGCCAGCGCGAATGATCATAATGCAGAAGCCACGCGATCTGTGTCCGTTGGAGGTCCATCATATGAAGCGGCTGCCCCGAACCCCTAAATACGTTATCCGCGCGGTACATGTCGCGCTGCTGTTTGGTTTGGTGACAGGATGCGGTTCCGACTTTGGATCCGCTGTTGGCACTGCGCATGCCGAAGAGGGCATTCGGATCGCCGCGCCCTTTACGAAAATTGTTGAACCAAAGGGCATACAGACGGCGGTTTTTGCCGGTGGTTGCTTCTGGGGTGTGGAGGCTGTGTTTGAACGCGTGAAGGGCGTGACGCGCGTGGAGTCGGGCTATTCCGGCGGAACGCGATCAACGGCTGACTATGATCTCGTCAGTTCGGGCGTCACGCGGCATGCTGAATCGGTTCGCATCCAATATAACCCTGCGGTGGTGAGCTATGGCGAACTGCTGCACATATTCTTTTCAGTGGCGCATGATCCGACCCAATTGAACCGTCAGGGTCCGGACCGCGGCAAGCAATATAGATCCGCGATATTCCCCGCGAATGCAGCACAGCAAAAGATGGCGCGTGCCTATGTGGCGCAATTGGACAAGGGTGGATATTGGAAGAAACCCATTGTGACGACGTTGGAGCCCATCAGTTTCTTTCCTGCCGAACGCTATCATCAGGACTTCATGGCGAAGAACCCAAGGCACCCATATATTGTGCAATGGGACAAACCGAAAATTGCGAATTTAAAGAAGCTTTTCCCGAGCCGCGTGCGGTAACTAGGTCCTGACCCTATCCCCGATAGGCGGGGATTGCCCAGCCTTTCCAAATCGCCATCGCCCGCAAGGCAAAACCGGCAGTTGCGCTGAAAATCGCGGCGGGCAGAACGGGTATGCCGACAAATAATGATAGGCCAAAAAGGCCTGATGCCAGCGCTGCAGCTGTTACATAGATTTCGGGTTTCAGCAGGATCGATGGCTCACCCGCCAGCACATCGCGAATGATGCCGCCGACGCAGGCGGTGATGACGCCCATCATCATGGCCGGTAACAATGGAACGCCCAGTGTAAGTGATTTCCAGGTGCCGAACACAGCGTAAATGGCAATGCCCACCGCATCAAACCAGTCAAGCGCACGCGGCTTCCAAAGATGCTGCGGCGTTACCCAGACCAGCCCGGCGGTGACAAGGCAGGTTGCTGCAAAACGCCAATCCTGCACCCAGAAAACGGGCGCACCGATGAGCAGGTCGCGAACAGTGCCACCACCCACACCGGTAACCAGCGCAAAGAAAGAGAACGTCACGAGCGTCTGTTTGCGTTGCGCCGCGGCGAGTGCACCCGATGCGGCAAACACAGCGATCCCAAATAGGTCCAGCCATGAAATCATGGCCGGGGCTATTTGGGCCGCTTGGGTAATCATCACATGTGGATTGGTTTGCCGGTCACGGCCATGGCCGCTTCCTTCAAGGCTTCGGCATGGGTCGGGTGGGCATGGCAGGTGTATGCGATGTCTTCCGACGTTGCACCGAATTCCATAGCCACGGCTGCTTCAGCGATCATGCTTCCGGCGATGGATGCGATGATATGCACGCCAAGCACGCGGTCGGTTTTTGCATCGGCAATGACTTTGACAAAACCATCCGTGGTGCGATTTGTTTTCGCACGGCTGTTGGCCATCATCGGGAATTTGCCAACTTTGATCTCGCCACCCGAAGCCGAAGCATGTTCTTTGGCTTCTTCTTCGGTCAGGCCAACGCTGGCAATCTCAGGGTAGGTGTAGACAACGCCCGGGATGACGTCATGGTTGACGATGCCCGTTAGGCCCGCAACAAATTCAGCCGCGGCAATGCCTTCGTCTTCGGCCTTATGCGCCAGCATCGGACCGGGGCAAACGTCGCCAATCGCGTAGATGCCGGGAACATTGGTCTGGAAATCATGACCGATTTCAATCTGCCCGCGCGCATTGACCGTGAGACCCGCTTTCTCCATTGCAAGGCCATCGGTGTTTGCGCGGCGACCAATCGCCACAAGTACGCAATCGGCTTCAATCGTCTCGCTGGCACCGCCTGCTGATGGTTCAACCGTCAGCGTGGCCACGCCGCCCTTTACCGTTGCGCCGGTAACCTTGGTGCCCATGCGCAGGTTGAAGCCCTGTTTCTTGAAGATCTTGGCTGCTTCCTTGCGGACTTCGCCGTCCATGCCGGGCAGGATCTGGTCAAGATATTCGACCACCGTCACTTGCGCGCCAAGACGCAACCACACACTGCCGAGCTCAAGTCCAATGACACCGCCGCCAATGACGACCATGTGCTTTGGCACCTTTGGCAATGCCAGCGCGCCGGTGGAATCGACGATAACCTTTTGGTCTATTTCGACACCGGGCAATGGCGTTACCGATGATCCTGTCGCGACCATGATGTTTTTGGCGGTGTAATTTTTGCCGGCTACATCAATGCTGTTGGCGGACGTGAACGCGGCGCGGCCCTTGAGCCAATCAACCTTGTTCTTTTTAAACAGAAACTCGATGCCGCCGGTCAATTCGGACACAGCCTTCGCTTTTTCGGCGTGCATTTGATCGAGGTTAAGCGAGACGCCCTTAAAATCGATACCGAATTTCGCCAGCGAACCCGATTGTGCCTCATGGTACATTTCGGACGCATGCAGCAAAGCTTTCGACGGAATGCAGCCGACGTTGAGGCATGTGCCGCCCAATGTCTCGCGGCTTTCGACGCACGCTGTTTTCAGGCCGAGTTGCGCGGCACGGATTGCGGCAACATAACCGCCCGGACCTGCACCGATAACGATCAGGTCATAATCATGTTCTGCCATTGCTCAGCTCCTTAAAGGTCGATCAACAACCGGGTCGGGTCTTCAATCGCCTCTTTGACGATTTTCAGGAAAGTCACTGCCTC
>DBOA01000059.1:8056-16141 GCA_002299195.1 Sphingomonadales bacterium UBA658 | reverse complement strand
CATCCAGAAGTGAGCAGCAAATGCCACAAGGGGTGTCGGTTGAATAGGAGGAGAGAGTATAATGCGTCGATTTAATCGTGTAATCACGGCTGCTTTGTGCAGCACCATCTGCAGCGCGATGTTAGTGCCTGCGGCTTACGCCCAAACCGCCCAAGCCGAAGAAGATAGTGGTGATGAACCCATTATCGTTACCGCAACGTTGCGCGCGATGGATGTGCAAGACATTCCGCTTGCCGTGACCGCGGTCGCGCCAGAGGCGCTGGAGCGTCAAGGCATCAACGACATCAAAAATCTGGCGTCGATTTCGCCAAGCTTTAACATCCAGTCTTCGCAGACCGAAACACAGGGCACCTCGATCAAAATTCGCGGCGTCGGTACGACCGGCAACAATACGGGTCTTGAAAGCTCGGTCGGTGTTTTCATCGATGGCGTGTATCAGTCACGTCCAGGCGTTGCACTGGGTGACCTTGTCGACCTTGAGCGGCTTGAAATCCTGCGCGGACCTCAGGGCACACTGTTTGGCCGCAACACTTCGGCCGGCGCATTGAACGTCTCGACAAAGCGTCCAAGCCTTTCTGAAGTCGAAGGCTTTGCAAACGCGAGTTACGGCAATTACAATTTCATGAACCTTCAAGCTGGCGTCAGCGTGCCTATCACCACTGACGTGGCGGGCCTCCGCGTGTCCGGCACATGGCGCAAACGCGACGGCTATCTCAAAACCCCATCGGGCGTAGAGAGCAACAACCGTGATCGTTACATGCTGCGCGGACAGCTTTACATCGAACCAAATGCAGATGTGAGCATCCGTCTGTTGGCCGATTATGCCAAGACCGACGAACAATGCTGCGAAGCGGTTATCGTTCGTGAAACCGAACTTGCGCCCTTCTCCGCTTTCCATGGTTTGGCCAGCGATGGCGTAGATCAGTCCGGAATGAGCGCGCTGCAGAATCTATCGATCAACGGCGGACCTTATCTGAACGGTTCCAAGCAATGGGGTACTTCGGCCGAACTGAAATGGGACCTGGGCGCGGCAAAGCTGACCTCGGTTACCGCATATCGCAAGTTTGATTCAAGCTCGACAACGGTCGGTGGTTTCACCGCCAACAACACCTACACAGTGGGCGATGGCGCACCGACATCAAGCCCCGGCATTTTGCCATCGGGTGACCATATCAAGACCTTCACCCAAGAGCTGCGCTTGCAAGGCACCGCTTTCAATGATGGTCTCGACTGGTTGATTGGTGGTTTCTACTCGAGCGAGAAAATCCGCGCTGACCAGACAATGACCCTCAATGCGGATTTCCAGCGGACGAATAGCGCGTTTAACTTTGCCAATGCGGCTGGTGTCAATCCGCTGTTCGCACTGACGGCGTTCGGCAATGCCGGCGTTCCCGTCAATGCCAATGGCAACTACGCCGAAAACCGGTTCCTGCAAGACGCAAAAAGTTGGTCGATATTTACGCACAATGTTGTCAATTTCACCGATAAGCTTAGCTTGACGCTCGGTGCCCGTTACGTAAATGAAACGAAGGATGCATCGTTCAACCAGCTTGCTGGAACGACCGGTGCAGGCGCCAGTGCATGCCAAGCCAGCGTGAATGGTGTTTTGACCGGCGCCGTACCTGCCGCACTTCGTGCGGGTATGATTGGTCTCAACTGCTTCCCGTTTGCAACGTCGGTTGCCCTGACTGCGCCAGCAGCCATCGGCGGCGGCCTTGCGAGCGCCAAGCTTCCGTTGCCGCGTATATGGTCGCAAGAGTTCAAGGACGACGAGATCACCTATACGGCGCAGCTCGGCTATAAAGCGAACGAAGATCTTTTGTTCTACGCCGGTTACAGCCATGGTTTCAAATCGGGTGGCTTCAACCTCGATCCACAGTCCGCAACCTTGCAAAACTCGGGAGCCATTCTTGCCGGTTTAGCAACGGGTACTGTTGTGGCACCGGTTTATGCTGATCCAAGCTTTAAATCGGAGAAGGTAAACCAAATCGAAGTTGGCGTTAAGGCAACTTTGTTCGGATCGATCAAAGCCAACCTGGCTCTGTTCGACATGAAAATGAGCGACTTCCAGGTGCTTGAATTCACGGGCGTCCAGTTCCTGACCTTCAACGTCAATTCGGCGCGGTCAACAGGTGCTGAGCTGGAGTTGTTTGGTAAGTTGAGCGACAATATCTCGGCGAATGTCTCGGCAACATATGCAAACTCTCGCTATCCTAGCGATTGTGCCGACGGCGTAGTGCTGGCGGCACTGGCTTCAACGCAGAGACTGTGTGGTTCATCCCTAACCAATGCGCCTAAATTTGCGGGCGTCGTTGGCCTGACTTATGATGGCCAACTCAATGACTCGGGCTGGGGATTGTTGGTAAACGGTAACGTGAACTATTCGGATCGCCGCCGCACGAGCACCATTCCTTTGGATACCAATAGCCTGCCAATTCCTCTGGATTATCAGGACGCCTATTTCAAAGTAAATGCGCGCATCGGCCTGACCACGCCGGATGAGCGTTACACATTCGAACTTTGGGGCACCAACCTGAACAATGAAATCACGCGCGGCGTTACCGCCAACACCCCGCTTCGCGGTGGTGCAGGTACCCGTTCACGTATCGGTTTCGTTGAAGAGCCACGCATGTACGGCCTGACCGTCCGCGCCAAGTTCTAAACCAACGACACAAACAAAAAGGGCGGCCTCCGCGGAGGTCGCCCTTTTTTGTGTCTTGCTTGCGGGTTTTTATGCCGCAGCTTTATATAGCGTCTCGCCCTTGTCCGCCATGTCGCGGAAGCTTTTGGGTGGTGCAAAACGGTTGCCAAATCGCTGCGCCAAATTGTCGGCCGTACGAACGAAGTTCTCCAGGCCAACCGTGTCGATATAGCTCATCGGGCCACCGGTATACGGCGCAAAGCCCCAACCGAAGATTGCCCCTAGATCAGCGCTCTGAGGATCGCGCACGACCTCTTCTTCAAAGCACTGCGCTGTAGCAATCAACTGGATGTACAGCAGGCGCTGCTTCACTTCGTCGACCGATGGCTGGTCTTCAGCGAGCGGGTAATGCTCCGCCATGCCCTGCCACAAAGTCTTGCGCTCACCTTTTTCGTCATAGTCATAGAAGCCGGAGCCGAAACGACGGCCCTTACGGCCCAATTTAACGACCATCAATTCCATGAAGTCTTCCGTGCCGCTCGGTTGATACGCGTCGCCCAATTCTTTCTTGGTCGACTGCATCACATCATAGCCAAGCTGCAATGTGGTTTCATCCAGCAACGCCAGCGGGCCAATCGGCATGCCAAGCGACTTGGCGGCATTTTCGATGAGCGCAGGTTTTACGCCCTCGGTCACCAGCTTCATCGCCTCCCCCATGTACGGCGGGAATACGCGGTTGGTGAAGAATCCGCGGACGTCCTTTACGACGATCGGGGTCTTCTTGATCTTTGCGTTATAATCAAACGCCGCAGCCATCGCCCGCTCGCCCGTCAGTTCACCGGGAATGATTTCCAGCAACGGCATTTTTTCAACCGGCGAGAAGAAGTGCAGCCCGACAAACAATGCCGGACGTGACGAATTCTTCGCAAGACCCGTAATCGGCAATGTCGATGTATTTGACGCGAACACGACATCCGGACCAATCACCGCTTCTGCCTTCTTAATGACATCTGCCTTTACATCGGGCCGTTCAAACACGGCTTCGATGATGAGGTCGACATCTTTCAGATCGTCATAATTGTCTGTCGGCGTGATGCGCGCCATGAACGCATCGCCCGCTTCCTTGGTCATCTTGCCACGGCTGACGGCCTTGTCGATGATCTTGCGGCTATAATCGACCGCCTTATTGGCATCTTCAAGGCTGCGGTCGAGAACAACAACCTCCATGCCGCCCTTGACGGTAACGTGCGTGATGCCGGACCCCATGAGGCCACCGCCCAATACGCCAACCTTTTTAATCTCCACCGCTGGGACACCTGCAGGGCGGCCGGCGCCCTTTTCAGCAGCCTGTTTGTTGATGAACAAGGTCCGGATCATATTCTTCGCTTGGCTGCCCGAAAGCAGTTTCGTAAAATATTTGGATTCAACACGCAGCGCAGTGTCGAACGGCAAGATCGAACCTTCATACAGACACGACAAAATGGCCTTAATGGCGTCAAAATTGCCTTTGCTTTCCTTATGCGCCATCGCGTTCAGGCCAACGAACAGCTGAACCGCACGTGGGTCCATCGCGCCTGCCCCGCCGGGGAATTTGAAATCCTTCTTGTCCCAAGGCGCCGTCGCCTTCGGATTGGCCTTTACCCAAGCCTTGGCATTGGCGATCACATCGGCAGCCGGCGCAACGTCGTGCACCAGTCCCTGTGCCTTCGACGTTGCCGGATCGAGCGACTTGCCTTGAATAATCATCATCGCTGCGTTCTGCAGGCCGATCAGGCGCGGCGTCCGCTGTGTTCCGCCGCCACCGGGCAACAGTCCAACCATCACTTCGGGCATGCCGAGCTGGATTTTTGGATTATCCGCAACGACGCGGTAATGGCACGCAAGCGCGAGTTCCAAACCGCCGCCCAGAGCCAGACCGTTCAGCGCACAGGCGACTGGCTTTGCCGACGCTTTGCCGCTGCTCAGGTCCTTGGCGGAATGACCGCCGGATTCCATTTTGCGGAGCAATGCGTTCAAAGCGAAAGCCTGGTCGAGCGCTTCTTTGGTGCTGCTCGCCTTTGCGCCGCCCAGCATGGTCAAGTCCGCACCGGCCAGGAAACCGGATTTCTTGCCCGATGTAATGACCGCGCCCTTTACGGCTTCGTTGGTGGTGAAATCATCGACCCATTTGCCGAATTCTTCGATTAACGCGCCGTTCCATACATTCATGGATGCATCGGGAAGGTCGATCGTCAGAAGCGCAATGCCATCGGCGTCGATATCGACGGAGAAAGTTGTGTAAGTCATGTTTTCGTTCCCGATCAATTCACGCGTTCGATGATGGTTGCAGTGCCCATTCCGGCACCAATGCACAGCGTGGTGAGCGCAGTCGACTTGCCGGAACGCTCCAGTTCATCCAGCACGGTGCCAAGGATCATGGCACCTGTCGCGCCAAGCGGATGTCCCATGGCAATGGCACCGCCGTTGACGTTGATGTCGCTATGGTCGACATTCATCGCTTCCATGAAGCGCAGAACGACCGAGGCAAAGGCTTCGTTCAATTCCCACACATCGATGTCGCATTTGTCCATTCCGGCGCGCGCCAGCGCCTTTTGCGCGGCGAATTCGGGACCCGTGAGCATGATGGCGGGTTCGGAACCGATGGAGGCCATCGATACGATACGTGCGCGCGCCTTCAGGCCATATTTTTCGCCAGCTTCCTTCGTGCCAATCAGCACAGCGGCCGAACCATCGACGATGCCCGAACTGTTGCCAGCGTGATGGACATGGTTGATCTTTTCGACATCAGGATAGCGCATGATGGCAATGTCATCAAAACCGGGCATCATGGTGCCCATCATCTGGAATGCAGGGGCCAATGCGCCCAATGATTGCATATCGGTTTCCGGACGCATCAATTCGTCATGGTCGAGGACGACTTCGCCAATGACATCGCGGATCGGCAGGATGGAGCGCGCAAAACGCTTTTCAGCCCATGCCCGGCCAGCCCGCTTTTGGCTTTCGACCGCATAAGCGTCGACATCATCGCGGCTATAGCCATATTTGGTGGCGATAAGGTCTGCGGAAATGCCTTGCGGGATGAAATAATTGGCAATCGCCGAGCGCGGGTCGATGGGCCACGCGCCGCCGTCCGAACCCATGGGAACGCGGCTCATCGATTCAATGCCGCCGCCGACAGCCAAATCGCATTCGCCCGACTTCACTTTGGCCGCAGCGATGTTCGACGCTTCAAGGCCCGATCCGCAGAAGCGGTTCACCTGAATACCCGACGTTGTGTGCGGATAGCCCGCAGCCAAAACGGCGGTACGTGTGATAACCGCGCCCTGCTCGCCCACTGGCGATACGCAACCAAAGGCGACGTCTTCGATCTCTTCACCCGAAAGACCATTGCGGTCGCGAATAGCAGCCAGTACCTGCGCCGCGAGGTCGATGGGCGTTATTTCGTGCAGCGCGCCATCGGGCCGCCCCTTGCCACGCGGGCTACGCACCGCATCATAGATATAGGCTTCGGTCATATTCAGTCCTTATTTGTGACCACGGCGCCTGCCGCGATCAGTTGGGAGATGTCATCGGCGCTGAGTCCCGCTTCGGCCAATATGGCCGCGTAATCTGCACCTTTTGTTGCGATATCAAAATGGGTTGGCAAAGGCTGCGTTGCAAGACGCGGCGCGACCTGAGGGTGCAGCCAACGACCGTCGGTGACAACCGCATGGCGTTCCGCATTTACAGGATGTGACGCCGCCTCAACATAGTCGAGCACCGGCGTTACGCATGCGTCGGTACCGGCAAAAATGGCTTCCCAACCGTCACGCGTTTTGGTTGCGAACACATCCTCCAGCATTTCATGCTGCTTCGCGAATGCGGCGTGGTCATGCTGTGCGCCATAAGCCTCACGATCGATGGGCAAACGCTGCATCATCGCGGCAAAAAATTGCGGTTCAATGCAACCCACCGCCATGAACTTGCCATCTGCCGTCATGTAACAACGATAAAATGGCGCTGCGCCGTCGAGCAAATTCGCCTCACGCTTCGTCCGCCATTGGCCAACGCCGGCCATGCCATGAACAAAGCTCATCAGGCTATGCGTGCCATCAACAATCGCGGCATCGACGATATTGCCGCGGCCCGTCTGCGCACGCTCAATTATTGCCGCAAGGATGCCGTTGACGAGGAACATGGAACCGCCGCCGAAATCACCGATCATATTGATCGGCGGAACGGGCGGCTGGCCATCTTTGCCAATCGCGTTCAATACGCCGGTCATGCCGATATAATTGATATCATGCCCCGCCATCTGGCTCCAAGGGCCGGTCTGTCCCCAGCCGGTCATACGGCCATAGATCAAGCGCGGGTTGATGGCGTGACAGACATCGGGGCCAACACCCATACGCTCGGTCACGCCGGGCCGCAGGCCTTCGATAAGGACGTCGGCCGTTGCGACAATCTTTAACAGCGCAGCCACGGCTTCCGGTTTTTTCAGGTCCAGCACCATCGACCGTTTCCCGCGCGCATCAATCGCCTTGGGAACAATCGAGCCACCGGGCCGGTCAATCACAATGACATCAGCGCCCATGTCGGACAGCAGCTGGCCAGCATATGGCCCCGGTCCAATTCCAGCGAGTTCAACGACCTTAATGCCTTTTAAGGGACCCGTTTTTGCTGGAGAGTCGGTCATGAAGCTTTTCCCAATATGGCGCATTTAATCGCGCGATTAAGGCTATTCTGTTAAGGTGTCGCGGCACTTGACGCAAGCGTCAAGTAAAGGCGAACGCGGGAATTCTAACGCTGTGCTGACGTCACTGGTTCTGACGCCCCTCAATAAGTGCATCGACAACATTTGGGTCAGCAAGCGTTGACGTATCCCCCAAAGCGCCAAAGTCATTTTCGGCAATCTTGCGTAATATGCGCCGCATAATTTTGCCCGATCGCGTTTTGGGCAGTGCGGTCGTGAAATGGATATGATCGGGCGACGCAATTGGTCCGATTTCAACGCGCACCTGCTGCCGAAGTTCCGCGTGGAGTTCGTCCGACGGCTCTTCGCCGACATTCAGGGTCACATAGCAGTATATGCCCTGCCCTTTTATATCGTGCGGAAATCCAACGACGGCTGCCTCTGCGACCTTGTCATGCAGCACGAGCGCGCTTTCCACCTCGGCAGTGCCCATGCGGTGGCCCGATACGTTGATGACGTCGTCAACACGGCCCGTAATCCAGTAATAGCCATCTTCATCCCTGCGGCAGCCGTCGCCGGTGAAATATTTGCCCTTGTAGGTCGAAAAATAGGTCTGCACGAAACGGTCGTGATCGCCATAGACGGTGCGTGCCTGCCCCGGCCAGCTGTGCGTGATGCAAAGATTACCCGACGTTGCGCCGCCAATATGTTCATCGGCAAGTACGACGCCCTCATTATCCACGAGCTGCGGCTGGATGCCAAAGAACGGCCG
>DBOA01000059.1:7765-7889 GCA_002299195.1 Sphingomonadales bacterium UBA658 | reverse complement strand
AAATAGGTCTGCACGAAACGGTCATGATCGCCATAAACGGTGCGGGCCTGGCCCGGCCAGCTGTGCGTAATGCACAGATTGCCCGACGTTGCGCAGCCGATATGTTCATCGGCAAGAACAGCGC
>DBOA01000059.1:0-7661 GCA_002299195.1 Sphingomonadales bacterium UBA658 | reverse complement strand
GTCTCTGTCTGCCACCATGTGTCGACAATGGGCAATTTCCCTTCGCCCACCGTTGCGTGATACCAGCGCCAAGCCTCGGGATTGATGGGCTCACCCACCGTGCCCAGCAAGCGCAGCGACTTGCGTGAGCGCGCCAGAACCGGCGCATCGCCATCACGCATCAGCGCGCGCAGGGCCGTTGGCGCAGTGTAAAATATGTTCACCTGATGCCGGTCAATAATGTCCCAAAAACGCCCGCTATCGGGGTAGCTTGGGATGCCTTCGAATATCAGGCTGGTTCCGCCATTTTGTAACGGCCCATAGACCACATAGCTGTGCCCCGTGACCCAACCAATGTCGGCCGAGCAAAAGAAGACCTCGCCGGGGCGATAGTCAAAGACATAATAGAATGTGCTCGCGGTCCACACCGAATAGCCACCGACCGTGTGCAACACCCCCTTTGGGCTGCCCGTTGATCCTGAGGTGTATAATATGAACAAAGGGTCTTCGGCGTTCATGGGTTCGCAGGGGCAATCATCCGACGCGCCAAAGTCGTGATACCAATGATCGCGCCCAGCCTGCATCCCAACGGGTTCACTTGTGTGCTGCACAACCAAAACGGCATCGACGCCGTCCACTTTCGTCAGCGCCGCATCAATATTCGCCTTTAACGGCACCGACTTGCCACCGCGCAACGCCGTGTCTGCGCAGACTACAAACCGGCTTGCGCAATCTTGAATTCGTCCAGCGATAGCCTCCGGCGAAAAGCCGCCAAAAACAACGCTGTGCACCGCGCCGATGCGTGCACAGGCCAGCATCGCAACCGCGCCCTCAACGCACATGGGCATATAGATTGTAACGCGGTCCCCTTTGCCAACGCCAAGGCTCTTGAGCGCACCGGCCATGCGCTTAACCTCCGTCAGCAGTTCGGAATAGGAAACCCGGCGCGCATCTTTGGCCGGATCATCAGGCTCAAAGATAAACGCGATCGCGTCGCCCTTCCCCGCAGCCACATGGCGGTCAACGGCGTTGTGACAGAGGTTCAAAACACCGTCTTCATACCATTTGATCGACACGGGGTCGAAAGACCAGTTGCCCACTTTCGTTGGCGGCGTGAACCAATCGATCCGCTTGGCCTGTTCCGCCCAAAATGCATCGGGCGCGCTGATGCTTTGCGCATACATAAGGTCATAATCCGCAGCGCTGCATTGCGTGTTACGGGCCGCCGTCTCGGGAATTGGAAACCAGTCCTGATGCTCACTCACTTGCTCTCTCCCGTAACGCTGTTAACCCTTGTCGCCTGCTTAAGTGGAGTAGGTCCAGTGATTCAATGCTAAAGAGTGCAAACGCTCTTCACACGGCTCAGATAGCCGCCGCACAGCGTTGCGGTGGTCAAATATCATTTGAATACAGGAAACGCACCGAATTGGCGGCGCTGCAATTGCCCTGATGCTGGCATCGGATGACGCCACGTATATGACCGGAAGCGAAGTGCATCTGGACGGCGGCCTATTGGCAGGGTCTTCAGCGTCTCCGGGCGACTAAGCGTCAATCAACATCGTCAACGGAAACAGCCTCGCCTGTCACGCGCTGGGCCAATGCTGCGGCGATGAAATTGTCTAGGTCGCCATCCAGCACATCGCTGGGTGTTGGGGACGTCACGCCGGTGCGCAGGTCTTTCACCATTTGATAGGGCTGCAGCACATAAGAACGGATTTGGTGGCCCCAGCCGATTTCGGTTTTCGCCGCATATTCGCCCGATGCGACTTCTTCACGCTTGCGAAGCTCGGCTTCGTACAAGCGCGCCTTCAACATGCCCATCGCGGTTGCGCGGTTCTTGTGCTGGCTGCGGTCATTTTGGCTGGCGACGACGATGCCGGACGGTTTGTGGGTGATACGCACGGCGGAGTCGGTCGTATTAACGTGCTGCCCACCTGCGCCTGACGCGCGATAGGTGTCGATCTTCAAATCGCCTTCGTTGATTTCAATGTCGATATTGTCGTCAATGACAGGATAGACCCAGACGCTCGAAAAGCTGGTGTGGCGCTTCGCTGCGCTGTCATAAGGTGAGATGCGGACAAGACGATGGACGCCGCTTTCGGTCTTGGCATAGCCATAAGCATTTTCGCCTTTGACCAGCAACGTCGCCGACTTGATTCCGGCCTGATCACCGGCCTGATAATCAACCATTTCGACTTTATAGCCGCGCTGTTCGGCCCAGCGATAATACATGCGCTGTAACATTTCGGCCCAATCCTGGCTTTCCGTGCCGCCTGCGCCAGCGTGAATTTCGATGAAGGTGTCATTGCCATCGGCCTCGCCCGACAGCAGCGCCATGACCTTGTCCTTGTCGGCACGATCCGCCAACGCCTTAAGCGATGCGGCACCTTCGTCGCCAAGCTCTGCATCACCTTCCATTTCGGCAAGCTCAATCAGTTCAACCGTCCCGCTCTTGTCGGCGTCAATTTCGCGCACGGTGCTGATGGCGGCATCAAGGCGGCGGCGCTCGCGCATCACCTCTTCAGCGGCTTTGGGATTGTCCCACAAGGTCGGGTCTTCGACCTTTGCGTTCAACTCATCAAGGCGGCGCAATGCCCGGTCCCAGTCAAGCGACATCTTGACCAAGTTAAGGGCAGCATCAATGCGGGCAACATAGCCTTCTGCGTCGGCGCGCATGGGGAAACTCCAAGGGAATGAAAAACGTCAGGCGCGGCCTTTAACCGAAACGCCCGCGAAGTCAAAGCCAGCTAATTGCGCGAACGTTCTTCGGCTTACCAACATGGGGGCCACAATGCAGGACGACACGCCCTAAATCAGGCGGATAATCAGTATATTCCGCCCTCTTGCTGGATAAACTCCTGATCGCGCTTTGTCCCGACGCTGGTGCTCGCCGATGTCGACGATCGCGCTGCACTATTGGACTGCGCCTCGGATGCTTCCTTGGGCTTGTCTTCGCGCGCCGCTAGCTCCTCTTGGCGAATGGAGCGTTTCGGTTCGGTCTCGGCCTTAAATGCTTCCCAAATCACCGCGCTCATGGGGTCTCTGCCCGGCCAAGCGCCATAGACGCGCTTGCCGCTCTTGCGGTCTATGCGCACCAACCGGGTTCCGGCGGGCGCGATAAACGGTGTCTTTGGCATGCCGGCCATTGCGGACCGCGCAAATTGTTTGAAGATGGGGGCCGCAAGTGAACTGCCCTGCGCATAGCCACCCATATTCCGTGGCTGATCAAAGCCCAAATATAGCCCTGCAACCAGATGTGGCGACCCGCCAATAAACCATACGTTGGTGGGACCAGTTGTCGTGCCGGTCTTGCCGAACAACGGGCGATTCAACTCGCGCAATGTGACCGCTGTGCCGCGTTCAATGACGCCTTCAAGCATATGGACGACTTGATACGCGGTAATTGGGTCCATGACCTGCTTACCCGCGGCGGCAAAGCGCGGCATTGGCTTACCGTCCCAATCCTTTGCGCGGCAGCCCTTGCAAGGCTTCCATTTGGCCGGGTAAATGACTTTACCTTTACGGTTCTGCGCAAAATCCATGAGTGTAGGCTTCAATTCGCGGCCGTGATTGACCAGCATCGAATAAGCATTGACCATCTTCAGCACGGTCGTGTCACCCGCGCCCAAGGCATAAGAGAGATAATCCGGATAATCGCCGATGCCGAAATCGCGGAAGGTGTCGGTCACATTGTCCATACCCGATTCCGCCGCCGCACGCACCGTCATCAGGTTGCGCGATTGTTCCAACCCCCAACGCATCGTTTGCGGCCCGGCGCCATTACCGGTGAAGTTCCGGAAGCATTTTTGGCCGAGCGATGCCCCTTGCCACACGCAATATGGCCCATCGACGATGATCGATGTCGGCGTCATGCCGTTATCCAGCGCCGTCGCATAGACGAATGGCTTGATCGTAGAACCTGGCTGACGTTGCGCCTGCGTCGCGCGGTTAAAGCTGGAAATGCGGTTATCAAAACCGCCTTGGATCGCCAAAACGCGGCCATTCAGTGGGTTTTGCACCACCATGCCGCCGCCGACTTCTGGAACGCTGCGCACGGCGTAGCTATTCGTACCATTGGGCGCGACAGCGATAACATCGCCGGCTTTCATCGCCGATGGAGCGCCATCTAACTGCGCAATGCTGCCATCAGCAAAGCCCACTTTGCCTTTGCCCAAAGCGACACCAGCCCGCCATTGGGCGTAATCAATGGCAATATTGGTCGCTGCAAATCGTGACGCCCATTTGTCGTCCGACACGTCAATCGTGCCCATATTGGCTTTCCACGCTTTGCCGGCGTTATAGCGCAACAAACCGTCGCGCAGTGCCTGGGTCGCCAGTATCTGGTAATCGGAGTTCATCGATGAACGCACCCACAGGCCGCCCGAATAGACGCTATAGGGTCCGTCGGCATCGGTTTCACCAAAACGCTCAATCAGTTGGCGGCGAACCTCTTCGGCGAAATATCCGCCGACATTTTTATATCCGGTGCCGCGCTGCGCAACGAGGCCAAGCGGCTGGGCACGGGCGGCCACGAGTTGCGCGTCGGTGATCCATTCATTCTTGCGCATTTCGCCCAGCACCCAGTTGCGACGGGCAATGGCAAGCTGTGCGTTCTTTGCGCGACCATAACGTTCTGGCGCCTTGGGCAAGATGGCAAGAAAGGCCATTTCATGCAGCTGAAGCTGATCCACGCTTTTCGCGAAATAGGCCTGCGCGGCGGCTTCCACGCCAAACGCCTGCCGACCAAGTGCGATTTCGTTGAGGTATAGCGACAGGATCTGCTGCTTGGTCAGCGCGCTTTCAATACGCTTGGCCAAAATCGCTTCTTTGACCTTGCGGGTGTAACTATACTCGTTGGTCAGCAACAGGTTTTTGGCGACCTGCTGCGTTATCGTCGACGCGCCGCGCGAGCGTTTGCTGCTGAAAATATTGTCAAAAATCGCCGAAACGATACCGGGATAATCGATACCGCCATGGCTGAAGAAGGTTTTATCTTCTGCCGCGAGATAGGCCCGGACCAGTAATTTGGGGAAGTCGGCATATTCCAACTGAACGCGCCGTTCGCGGGCGTAGCTGTAAAAGGGCTCTCCGTTAACGTCGCGCACCACCGTTGGCAGCGGCGATTCATATTCGATCAATGCTTCGGCATCGGGAAGATTGCGCGCAAAAAGCACCCAAAAGAGCATGAGAAACAGGACAAACGCGCCCACCGCGTAGGTCGCGCGCCGAAAACGTTTACTTTGCCACCAGCCCTGCCACTTGCCGATAAATCCTTCAGCTTCGCGTTTCAGCCGGTAGCTGATAGCAGTTGGCTCTTCAGTGGTCGGAGACGAGTTATCCATTATCGGCCCTCTCTAGCCGATTTGCCGGACAGGTCCAGAATCTTGTTCTGTAACTTGGCGCGATTTTTATCGCACCGGCTGGTTATCGGGTCACGATCCTGCGTGCAAAGTGGATCTGAATGGCATTTGCCACTGCCCGTGCGACTTTTTGACGGCCGGTTGATGATGCCAGAAAGCTGACATCGGATGCATTGCTCAGATAACCTGTTTCGAACAACACCGACGGCGTATCTGGCGCATTGAGCACAATAAACGACGCAAAGCGGTGCGAATTTCCGCGGATGCGCATGTTCGGCGTTGCCTCTCGCAGCAACAACTTTGCGAAATCAGCAGACACATTCATGGTTTCGCGCTGCGTCAGATCAATGAGGATGGACGACACATTGGCATCAGCACCACCCAAATTAACGCCGTTGAGGATGTTCGCCTTGTTTTCACGCGCAGCAAGCCGCTGTGCTTCGCGATCGGATGCAATTTCGGACAGCGTATAGACGGTGCCGCCACTGGCTTGCGGATTTTCGGCGCTGTCCGCGTGAATAGAAATGAACAGGTCGGCATTCAGCTTGCGCGCGATCTGGTACCTGTCCTGCAGCACGATAAATTTATCGCTGTCCCGCGTTAACGCGACACGGACACGGCCGCTTTTGAGCATTTCATCACGCACCGCCTTGGCAATTGCCAATGTGACCTCTTTTTCGCGCTGCCCGCCATGTGGACTGATCGCGCCCGGGTCATGCCCGCCATGCCCCGCGTCAATGACGACCATTGGTAGGCTTGCATCCGCAGGGCCGCTTATTTTCGGCCGGCCTTTGCCGACATTCGTGCGAATGGGTGCGGTAACTTCGTAGCGCCGCTGTGGTGGTTCAGAGCGAAATGCCATTGATGGCGCGATTTGGCTGACCCGCGGTCCTAATGCGCCCTGCACCGAAATGTGCGGAATGGCGCCGCCAATCGCGGGGGACGCGAAAACCGGCAAGGTGGCAAAAAGCGCAGCAGCGAGTATATAGTGCTTAGGGGTTCTAGCCCTTGCCCTCGTCCAGAAAATTTTTTCGTCCACGCCCCGGCTCCGCCTACCTGATGAATGGAGCGTAAGGCGTGGGCGGGCAAAGGCTGGTGTCCAGACGAGGTTAATGGCGCATTAAGGCTAAAAACCGGTTTTTCGGTCCATAATAGCAAGCTATTTCGCGCGATGCCCTTGCCGACAACCTGCAGGAGTGCTAGCGAATAGATACAGGGAATTTCATCTGACCTTCCCGCCAATCCGCCTTCGGTTCTTTTCCGCTCGGCACATTAACAGGTTGACGCTGCATGAGGCATGATATTTCCACCAACGCCGCCCGCAATGGGACTGGCGCATGGGCTGGAAATCAAGCGCGCGCGATACACGCCCGCCATGCACAAGCAGCAGACGCAATTCTTTCATTCCCACCATATCGCCTTGCCGACAGGAGCGCTTCGCGTCCCGTCTGGCATTGCATCAACAATAAAGCGAGCGGCCTTTGGCTGACAACCGAGCGCCATGCTCGCTGGAGTAATATCAATGACAACGCGTATGCTAATCGATGCGCGGCACCGGGAGGAAACCCGGGTCGCAGTCGTCACAGGAAACCAGATTGAGGAATTTGATTTTGAATCGGCCGAGCACAAGCAGCTCAAAGGCAATATCTACCTCGCAAAAGTAACAAGAGTTGAACCTTCGCTTCAGGCGGCGTTTGTAGACTATGGTGGCAATCGTCACGGCTTTTTGGCGTTTGCCGAAATCCACCCCGATTATTACCAGATTCCGCGGGAAGACCGCGAGCGTTTGTTGGCTGAAGAAGCCGAAGCCGCCGCTGAAGAAGCTGCGCTGCGTGAGCAAGAAGAGGAAGAAAGCGACGAACCTTCCGACATCATGCAGGGTTCTGCAGAGCGCGAAGACGACTCTACTGACCTGATTGAAGTCGATAGCGACGACAGTGTCGACACCATCGACATGACCGAGGGCGAAGAGCCCGACCTTGGCAGCAATGGTGACGATGCGTCAGACGAAGGCGAAGGCGAGCGCGGCGAAAACGGCCTTAACAACCGCCGTCGTCGTGGCCGTGGTGGCCGCAATGGCGAAGCCCGCGCACCAAAGGCCAGCGACGAAGTCCGTGCAAAGCGCATGAATCTGCGCCGTCGTTACAAAATTCAGGACGTTATTCATCGCCGTCAGGTTTTGCTGGTTCAGGTTGTAAAGGAAGAGCGCGGCAATAAGGGCGCTGCGCTGACGACATATCTCAGCCTTGCGGGTCGTTATTGCGTTCTGATGCCAAATACGTCGCATGGCGGCGGCATTAGCCGTAAAATCCACAGCGCGGC
>DBOA01000075.1 GCA_002299195.1 Sphingomonadales bacterium UBA658 | reverse complement strand
CGTGCAATCTTATGCCGCAACGCCCGGCACTTGGCTGGCCAAAGGCCGCTGGCTGCACCGCATCGAAAGCCGCGCGAGCGCAGGAAATATGAGCTTTTGCCTGCCCGTCCCTTCCGAAGGGAAATATGGCATTGCTGTGCGCCATGACCGAAACGGAAATGGCAAAACAGACTTCACGCAGGACGGCGGCGGTTTTTCCAACAACCCCAGCGTGAGCATATTGAATTTGGGCAAGCCGTCGGTCAGCAAAGTCGCATTCGATGCCGGCCCCGGCGTCACGCGGATCACCATCAACCTGAAATATATGTGAAGGTAATGATTTGGCTTTAGTCGCGCTTCTTTCGAACCCCAATTCAACCGGCAACAGGTCGTTGTTGCCGGCCGTTCGAAACTATTGCGCGAAAAATCCTGATATATTCCATTACGAAGTCGAAGAGATTGGCCAGATCGCCAAAGCGCTGGAAATGATTGCCCGCGTGAAGCCAAAAGTGCTCGTCATCAATGGCGGCGATGGCACCGTGCAGTCCGCTTTGACGGAACTGTACCATGGTGGGCATTTTGAAGGGTCACCCCCGCCCGTCGCGGTGCTGCCCAATGGTAAGACCAACCTGATTGCGCTCGATTTGGGCGCGGAAGGTGACCCGTTGGAGGCGCTGGCGCGTATCATCGACGTGGCAAAGGGCGATCTTTCCGAACATATCGTTGTCCGCGAACTGATTGCGTTAAGCGACGGCAGCGAAGGCGCGCGTCCGGTTCTTGGCATGTTCTTGGGCGGCGCGGGTCTTGCCGAAACGATCCTATATTGCCGCCACAAAATCTATCCATTGGGATTGCCCAATGACCTAAGCCACTTCCTGACGTTCATCGCCGTCATGTTTTCGGCCTTTGTCCGGGTGAAGGCAAGTTTCCTGCCGGAACGATCAAAGCCCGTCAGCATATCGTTTATCCGCAATGGCGAATTGCAGGGCACATTTTCGGTTCTGATCGTCACCACGCTGGAAAAGCTGTTGCTTGGCGGACAGGCCGGCAAAACCAAACAACGTGGTTTGATGAAGTTTATGGCCGTCGACCAAACGCCATGGGCGATGCTGAAAATGATCGCGGCATCACTGCGCGGCAAATTGGGCCACACGCCCACAAGCGGCGTCCATTTCCAGCAAGGCGATGTCATCCGCATCGATAGCGAACGCAGCAGCGTCGTGTTGGATGGCGAAGTGTTCGAGGCGTATCGCGATAGTCCGATCGTGCTTCGGTCAACGCCGCCTGTCCCTTTCCTGAAACTCGCCGCTTAACAAGCGGCAACGGAAACGACTAAGGCGCAGATATGCTTTCGCTGACCCAGCTTGTGGCCGAGGAATTGGCCGTACCCGCGCAACAGGGCGCAAGTGAGTTCGCGGCGCATATCGCCGCGCAATATGGCCCGGCGGCGCGCGCCGTTCTGTTCTACGGATCGTGCCTGCGATCGGAACAGCTAGAGGGCGAGATGCTCGATTTCTACCTCATCGTGTCCGATTACCAATCGGCTTATGGACGCGGTTGGCTCGCCACATGGAACCGCCGCCTGCCACCCAATGTATTCCCGTTTCAACATGGCGATCTGGTCGCAAAGGTCGCGATTTTAAGCGAAGCGGATTTTCACCACCTCAACCGCCCAGCGGCGTCTGCGGTGTCGGTCTGGGCCCGCTTTGCCCAACCATCGCGGCTTGTCTGGTGCGCGGATGAAGACGCACGTCAGTCTGCGGTTCTTGCGATATCCGGTGCCGCCCCGACCTTGCTGAACGCGGCGCTGGCATTTGCGGAGCGCGAAGCCGATGTGCTCGACCTTTGGCAGTCGGGTTTCCAGATGACCTATGGCGCGGAGCTGCGTGCGGAACGCAAGGACCGGCCGTCTTCGGTGATTTCATTCGACCCCAATCGCTACGTCCGCTTTGGCCAAGCCGCATTGCAGTACGTAACGATCGCACATGAAGTGCGCGGCGACAAAATAGGTATCTTGCCCGACCCCGATGGCCACATCGTTCAAGAAAAACGCCGTTGGCCCGCGTTGCGTCGACGTGGAAAGTTGCTGACCGTGGCACGGCTGGCAAAGGCGGCGTTCACTTATGCGGGCGGCATTGATTATCTGGCGTGGAAGATTAACCGCCACGCCGGCACGCAAATCATAGTGCGCCCATGGCAGCGCAAATGGCCCTTAATCGCGGCGTTGTTTTTGGTGCCGAAGCTTTTGGCAAAAGGCGCCGTGCGTTAAAGCCTATTTTTGCGTGGAACGAAAAGCGTCAGCGCGAAAACCCCTGCATATGCGGCAGGGAGCCACAGGCTTTTAAGCCCGAACTGGCCAAACATCAGTGCGCCAATCATCGCACCGCTGGCCAGACCCAGCCAAAGCAGCAAATAAGGCACCCATTCCAGACGCGCGCCGCCGTTGATCAACGTCGCAATGCCTTGCCCGATTTTCACGAGCGCACCGGTCATATAGGTCAAGCCGAACGACACCGATCCTTCGCGTTCAAACAGCGTATTTTCCATCCCCATGCAAAAGGCCGCAAAGCACAAAGCGACGGGCAGCAACCCAGCATCGGCGACAATAGGCGCGGCGAACAGCAAAAGCGAAATGCCGGTCAGGATAATCGCCTGCCGATGATGCGGGCCAAATGTTGTTTGGCGGCCAACCAATGACCCGGCGACAACGCCGCCGACAAAGCTGGCGAGCAGTGCCGCAACCAAGCCGATATAAGGCGCGCTTTCAACAATCCCGACGCTAAGGCGCGTCGAGTTACCGCTCATGAACGACAGGAAAAACCCGCCGCTCGCCATAAATCCGATGGCATCCACCATGCCAGCCATTGCCGCAAAGCCCGTCGCCAACAAGCGCGCGTTGCGGTCAAGCCTGTTCATGGGGTGGCGTCAAATGATCCCGACTGCCTTGCCTGCGCGTTCGAAGCGGCTGAGGATATCGGCAACCTGTTCGCTGCTATGTTCGGCACATAAAGAACAGCGCAGCAATGTCATGCCGGCGGGTGTCGCGGGCGGGCGGGCGAGGTTTACATATAGGCCGTTCTCAAGAAGCGCAGCCCACATCATCGCGCCTTTTTCCAAATCGGGCATGATCACCGCGATGATCGCACTTTGCGCATCAGGCGTGCCGAGTTTGAAACCAAGATCACGCAGGCCCTGGTGCAGATTTCTGGAGTTTTCCCACAAATGCGCACGCTTGTTGCCATTGTGCATCAACTTGCGAATGCTCGCGGCCGAGCATGCGACGACCGCTGGCGGCAATGACGCCGTGAACACATAAGGACGGCAGACAAGCCGCATAATTTCAAATTTGGGATGGTTGGAAACGCAGAAACCGCCGACGGTTCCGACCGATTTGGAGAATGTGCCGATGACGAAATCGACATCGTCCAACACGCCCTGCTCTTCGGCCACGCCGCGGCCATTTTCGCCGATGAAGCCCATCGAATGCGCTTCGTCGACAAGGATCATCGCGCCTGCTTCTTTCGAAACGCGGATCATTTCCTTCAGCGGCGCAACATCGCCCAGCATCGAATAGACACCTTCAAGCACAACAAGCTTGCCCGCATCGGCAGGCAGGCGCTTCAGCCGTTTTTCGAGCGCTTCGACGTCATTATGGCGGAAGGCGACAATTTCGGCATCGCCCATTTTGCAGCCGTCATAGATCGACGCATGGCTATCGATATCCAGAATGATATAATCGCCCTTGCCCGCAATCGTGCTGATGATGCCAAGGTTCGCCTGATAGCCCGTGGAAAAGACCATCGCGTGGTCCATTCCGTAAAATTCCTTCAACGCGTCTTCGCATTCCTTGTGGCCCTGAAATGTGCCGTTCAAAACGCGGCTGCCGGTCGTACCTGCGCCAAATTCGTCCAAAGCCTGCTTGCCCGCGGCGATGACATCATCGTCAAAGGTCATGCCCATATAATTATAGGTGCCAAGCAAGATGGTTTCCTTGCCATTCACGACAGCGACGGTCGGCGATTTCACCTCTTCCATCACAAGGCTGAACGGGTCTTTTACGCCCGTGGCGAGCAAGCCTTCACGTTGCGCAATCAGGGCATCAAATTTGGAGAATAAGTCAGTCATGCACGTCTTCCGTTAAAATCAGGCGTCCGTTTGAATTAAGCTGCGGTCAGCTTGGTAACCGCGTCGACCAGTTGGCCGACATTTTCGATTTCCGCCTGTAAATTCATGCTGATGATGATGTCAAAGCTGTCTTCGACTTCAGCAACAAAATCCATGACGGTCAGGCTGTCCCATTCCAAATCACCTGCAAAAGTGGTTGTCTCGCCAACCTCGACACCTTTTTTGTTAAAAGGCTCAATCAGGCCCTTCAGGCGATCAAACATTTCGCTGCGGTCGGTCATACGTAAATCCTCAAATTATGTGACGGGCAATGCGCCATATCGGCGCGCTATGGCAAGGGAATAAGGCAGTATGAGGGCAAAGCCATGCGCCTACATCCACCCTTGCGCGCGATACCAGCTTACGGTGTCTTTCAACCCCTTGGGCGTTGCGATTTCCGGCTTCCAAAGCTGGGGCGCTGGCGCAGCATCGCGATTGATTGTCCAGTCGGGATGCGCGAGATAATTAGCGCGATCGGGCGTCAGTTTCGCCTTTGCACCGCGCACCGCACGGTCGGCCCATCCGGCAAATTTCAGCAGAAACGCAGGCGCGTGCACCGTTATGACATCGCGCCCGACCGCCGCACCAATCGCCTTGGCAAAACCGGCGTGGGTCCAACCGCCCTTTGTTCCGTCATCTGCCTCAAACACGCATTTCGACACATTATCCGCCGACAGCAATGTCACCAGGAAGCGGGCTAGGTCATCGACATGAATGACGGACACCCTTCCCCGCGGCGGCAGCAATGCCCATCCCTTGGCGGCGATGCGGAACATATCGAACATTTCGGTGTCGCCAGGGCCGTACACTCCGGGCGGACGAATGACGGTCCAGTCGAGCGATGATGTGCGCACGAGCGCTTCGGCTGTGGCCTTGCTCGCGCCGTACATCGAAAGCTCCGGATGGCGCGCAGCAAGCGAGGAGACGCAGACAAAACGTGTGATGCCAGCCGATTGGGCAGCGGCGAGGATATGGGCTGTGCCGGTCACATTCCCGCTTTCAAAACCCGCCGCGTCGGGCGCGTTGACCACGCCTGCGACATGCAAGACAGCATCGGCGCCTTTGCACAATTCGGTGAGGCTTGCGGTATCATTTAGGCTGCCATGAACCCAACTGACGCCCGCTTTTTTGTGCTGGTCCCGCCGCGTCAGCGCGCGGACATGCCATCCAGCGGCAATCAACCGATCCAGCGTGATCCGTCCGACAAAACCCGTCGCTCCGGTTAGCGCGACTGTTTTCACAAAAGGACCAACTGATCGCGGTGTACAAGCACAGAGCGCGGCACGGTGCCCAAGATATCCGCCAATTCGCTGGAACGATGGCCGCAGATGCGGGCGGCATCGACCGCATCATATTCAGAAAGGCCGCGCGCGACCGCAACGCCGTCGTCATCACTGATGTCGATGACGTCGCCGCGTTTAAACTCACCCTCCACCGACAGGGCGCCTGCAGGCAACAAGCTGCTGCCCGAGCTGAGCGCTTGGATGGCGCCAGCATCGACGCGGATGCGGCCCTTGACGGTTAGCCGTCCGCCCAGCCAGCTCTTGCGTGCTGATCCCCCGTCGCGCGGCGCAAAAAAGGTCGAAGGCCCGCCCGCTTCAAGCGCGGCGATCGGGTGATCGCGAAGTCCGGAGGCGATGGCCAAACCGATGCCAGCGCGTGTCGCAATGTCGGCGGCATCCAGCTTGGACGCCATACCGCCCGACCCCATGCCAGAGGATGAACCCTCCGCCACCATCACGCGCACGCGGCTGTCAATTTTTTCGATTGTCGGCAACAACGTCGCACCCGGCAAATGTGGCGCGCGGTCGAACAGGCCATCGACATCCGACAGCAAAATTACCCCACTGGCGCCAGCCGCCTGCGCCACGCGTGCGGCGAGCCGGTCATTGTCGCCAAAGCGGATTTCTTCGGTGGCGACGCTGTCATTTTCATTGATGACGGGAACGGCCCCTGCACCCAAAAGGCGATCCAGCGTCGCCGCAATGTTCAAATAGCGGCGGCGATCCTCCAGATCATCCAGCGTCACGAGCATTTGCGCCGCAGCAAGCGACTGGGCGTCCAATAACTCTGCCCAGATGCCTGACAGCACAATTTGCCCAACCGATGCCGCGGCCTGCGCATCGGCGAGGCTGCTGCGGCCGCCTTTTTCAAAGCCCAAACGGCGCGCACCCAATGCAATCGCGCCGGAGGTGACAATAACGATCCGCTGCCCGGCCTTATGCCGCGCGCTGATATCCGCAACGAGCGTTTCCAACCATTGCCGCCGCACATTCCCGTCGGGCTGCACCAGCAGCGACGATCCGACCTTGACCACCAACAGCGGGCAAGATGTCGGCAGGAATGCGGCGTTTAGATCGGCGACCATGTCCCGTCCTCGGTAATGCCATCGGCCTTTGCGCCTTCCATCCCGCTTTTGGCGGGCAACGCTTCCAAGATCCGGTCGAGCACAAGATCAACGCCCTGCCCCGTTGCACCGGAAATGGATATCACGTCCAAAGCGCCCGCTGCCTGCAATTGCTCGGCAATGTCGGCCATCAATTCGGGATCAAGCAAATCGCCCTTGTTCAGCGCGACAATCTGCGGCTTTTCATCCAATGCTGCGCCATATTCGCTCAGTTCGTCACACACGATATGCCACGCGGCGATGGGATCATCCTGCGTCGCATCGATCAAATGAATGAGGATGCGGCAACGTTCGATATGGCCCAAAAAGCGATCACCAATGCCTACGCCTTCGGCTGCGCCAGCGATCAATCCGGGAATATCCGCCAGAACGAACTCGCGCGATTTATGATCGACCACACCCAATTGCGGGCGTGTCGTCGTGAACGGATAATCGCCAACCTTCGCCTTGGTATTGGACACCTGATTGATGAAGGTCGATTTGCCCGCGTTCGGCATGCCGACAAGTCCGGCGTCCGCCAGCAATTTCAGGCGCAGCCAGACATACATTTCTTCGCCCGGCCAACCGGGGCCATGCTGACGCGGGGCGCGGTTGGTTGAGCTTTTATACGATGCGTTACCGCGACCGCCATCGCCGCCGCGCAAGAACACAACGCGTTGGCCGACCTCGGTCAAATCGAGCAAAAGCGAACGTTCTTCGTCATCGGCCAGCACCTGTGTGCCCACAGGCACCTGAATGACCAAGTCATCGCCATAGGCACCGTGGCGATCACGGCCCATGCCCTGAATACCGCGCATGGCTTTGAAATGCTGCGCATAACGAAAGTCGATAAGCGTGTTCAGTCCAGCGACCGCTTCAAAGATGACATCGCCACCCTTGCCGCCATTGCCGCCGTCCGGGCCGCCATATTGGACATATTTTTCACGACGAAAGCTGACCGCTCCCGGGCCACCGGCGCCGGAACGGATAAAGATTTTTGCTTGGTCGAGAAAATGCATGTGTTGGCCTTAGACTATCAAAACGATTTCGTCATCCTGAACTCGAAGCACCGATGGTGACTGCGTTCCAGGATAACAGGCTAACGCCGCGTGTTATGCTGAAACAGGTTCAGCATGACGAAACTACGTTACGAAAAATCAGCGCACGTGCCGCGCTTGCCTGCCAGCCGAAGCTTTAGCGAAGGTTGGTGGAGCCTAGGGGAGTCGAACCCCTGACCTCTACACTGCCAGTGTAGCGCTCTACCAGCTGAGCTAAGGCCCCATCTGACCGCCGGTTGGGCAGCCTTGGTGAGGAGCGCCACTAGCGGGCGCTCCTATATATTTCAAGTCCGAAGATTAGATGTCGTCTGGCTCGTCTTCGGTGCCAGCAACGCCGAGATCTTCGTCACCGCCAAGGTCGACATCATTGTCTGGCGATACGTCACCGTCAACGGCATCGACGTCAATGTCGAGATCGTCGTCAGCAAGATCCGAATCGTCTTTCTTCTTTTCGGCTTCTTCAAACGGCAATGGCTGCTTCGACTTCAAAACTGGCTCAGGTGTCCACTGGTTGCCGCATTCAATGCATTCAACCGGCTCGTCCTTGGTCAGATCGTAAAAACGAACACCACATTTCGGGCAAGTGCGCTTGGTTCCCCATTCAGCCTTGATCATGGCGGGCTCAAATCCTTTTTAAACTGGCTTGGAAGGGCGATGCACATCTGTGAATCACCGTCAATTGGCGCGGCCTTTGCCACAGCGACACGCCGCTGTCAAAAATTACTGTGGTCGTTGACTTGGCCACGCATCATCCGCAAAGCGCAAAACGTCATGCACAGCGTTCAACCCCGCCCCGCCAGTTTCCGTTCGCAAGGGCCGCTTCGCGGCACAGTGAAGGTACCCGGAGACAAATCCATCTCGCACCGGTCGCTGATGCTCAGCGCATTGGCCGTTGGCGAAAGCCGGATTTCCGGTCTGCTCGAGGGCGAAGACGTGCTGGCGACCGCCGCCGCGATGCGCGCGATGGGCGCACACATCGAACGCACGGGCGAAGGTTGCTGGACCGTCCACGGCGTTGGTGTTGGCGGCCTGATGCAGCCCGCAAGCGCGCTCGACATGGGCAATAGCGGCACGTCGACACGCTTGTTGATGGGTCTCGTGGCCAGCCACCGGCTCACCGCGACATTCATTGGCGATGCGTCATTATCGAAACGCCCGATGGGCCGCGTTATCGATCCGCTCAGCCAAATGGGCGCCGAATTCACTGCAAGCCCCGGTGGGACCTTGCCGCTGATGGTGCGCGGCTTGGTCCCTGCGGTGCCGATCCGCTATCGTCTGCCGGTCGCCTCTGCCCAGGTTAAAAGCGCTGTGTTGCTGGCTGGTCTTAATACACCTGGCATTACCGAAGTGATTGAACCCGTCCCCACGCGTGACCACAGCGAACGGATGCTGCGCGGCTTTGGCGCGGATTTAACCGTTGAAATCGATGCCGATGGCGTGCGCCATATCCGGCTTGTCGGCGAAGCAGAGCTGAAGCCGCAGACGATCGACGTGCCCGGCGACCCTTCATCGGCGGCCTTCCCGATTGTCGCGGCGCTCATTACCCCCGGCAGCGAAGTGACCGTGACCCATGTCGGCATGAACCCGACGCGCACCGGCATTTTCAAGATGCTGGAAGCGATGGGCGCTGACCTGACTTATGCCAACGAACGCGAAGTCGGCGGCGAGCCTGTCGCGGATATCACCGCGCGCCACTCGGTTTTGCGCGGGATCGAAGTGCCACCCGACATCGCCCCAAGCATGATCGACGAATTTCCGGTATTCTTCGTCGCCGCGTGCATGGCGCAAGGACAGACCATCACCAGCGGCCTCGACGAGCTGCGCGTGAAAGAGTCCGACCGGCTGGCATTGATGGCGACGGGCCTGAAAGCCATTGGCGCGCAGGTCGAAGAACGCGAAGACGGCCTTGTCATTCAAGGCACAGGCGGCGAACCGCTTGAGGGCGGCGCGACGATCAACAGTGCGCTTGATCACCGCATTGCCATGAGCTTTGCCGTGGCGGGGCAGCATTGCTACCACCCCGTGACGGTCGATGATGTATCCCCCATCGCCACGAGCTTTCCGACGTTCGAGGCGATGATGCACAATCTTCAGGTTGCACATTGATTATCGCCGTCGACGGGCCGACAGCCTCAGGCAAGGGCACGTTGGCAAAGGCATTGGCGGCGCATTTTGGCCTGCCGTTTCTGGACACGGGCTTGCTGTACCGCGCGGTGGGTCGGCAGGTACAAATCAACAATGGCAATCCCGACGATCCGGCGGACGCCTTGGCTGGATGTGATTTTCCCGACAGCATTCTCGATGACGCAGCGTTGCGAACCGAAGCGGTCGGCGGTTTGGCCAGCCGTGTATCGATCCATCCGCAGGTGCGTGCGGCATTAAACAAGCGTCAGGTGGATTTTGCCAATCAGCCCAGCGGTGCGTTGTTGGACGGGCGGGACATCGGCACGGTGATCGCGCCGCATGCCGATGTGAAGCTGTTTGTCACCGCCCCTGCCGAGGTGCGGGCGCAGCGGCGTTATGACGAAATGCAGCGGCACGGAGTTGACGTGCGCTTTGCCGATATCCTTGCCGATATTCATGCCCGCGACGCACGCGACATGGGGCGGGCCGATGCCCCGTTAAAACCCGCGCAAGACGCGCTATTGCTTGATACCGGCGATTTGACTATAGGCGGCGCCGTTCAAGCTGCGATTGCGCTGGTGGAGTCTCGACTTCGCAAGAGCTAAGTAGCCGGAGTGTATCGATAGAACACGCCGTCACCCTGAACGTGTTTCAGGGTCCATTTCGCCTCGCTGACCCTTGGTCTAAGTTGATGGATGGATGCTGAAACAAGTTCAGCATGACGTGGTAATTTGGTTTGATATGCACTGTATTTGAACGCTTTATTGCTATTCGGGCAATAGGGCATTTCTGGTCAAAGACCGTCGGAACCAACCGACTGGCCGGACAAAAAGTACGTAAGGAAACTCTAACCTATGGCAACTTCGCCAAACCCGACCCGCGACGATTTCGCGGCACTTCTCGACGAATCACTTGGTGGCGCAGACGGTGGCTTTGAAGGCCGCGTCGTAAAGGGCACCGTAACCGCAATCGACAATGACCATGCTGTCATCGATGTAGGTCTCAAATCCGAAGGCCGTGTGGCGCTGCGTGAATTCGCTATGCCCGGCCAAAAAGCCGACCTGAAGGTTGGCGACGAAGTTGAAGTCTTCGTTGACCGCGTAGAAAATATGAACGGCGAAGCCATGCTCAGCCGTGACCGTGCCCGCCGCGAAGCTGCATGGGACGTTCTTGAAGGCGAATTCGAAGCGGGCAACCGCGTTGATGGCGTTATCTTCGGCCGCGTAAAGGGTGGTTTCACCGTTGACCTCGGCGGCGCAGTGGCATTCTTGCCCGGCAGCCAAATCGACGTTCGCCCAGTGCGCGACGTAGCGCCATTGATGGACATCGCGCAGCCATTCGTCATCCTGAAAATGGACCGCAAGCGTGGCAACATCGTTGTATCGCGTCGCGCCATTTTGGAAGAGACACGCGCAGAACAGCGCACTGGCCTTATCCAGAACCTCGCTGAAGGTCAGATCATCGACGGCGTTGTCAAGAACATCACCGATTACGGTGCGTTCATCGACATGGGCGGCATCGACGGCCTGCTGCACATCACCGACATGGCCTGGCGCCGTGTCCGTCACCC
>DBOA01000193.1 GCA_002299195.1 Sphingomonadales bacterium UBA658 | reverse complement strand
CCAAAGACGATCAGGCATTCATTATCGGCATTGTCGGCGGTGCGGACGAATTGGACGATTTCGGGGTTCACCGATATGCGCTGGCCGCGATTGTCGGTCATCATTACGAAGGGGATCATGGGCTGTCTTTTGGAGAGAATTTCGCCGGTGCCCTTAACATAGGTGCACCTTGCGCTCTAACATTTCCGTCCGCCGCACAGGATGACGTCGCGGGCTATGCTATTCCGGTCCATCTGCGCAAAGACGTTGGGAACGCCTTTCGCATGCAAGCTGGTTCAGCCGCGCCCATTGGTTTGGCTGGCTTTTCCGCGCAAGCGCCGCTACAGCCGGGCCGATGAATCCCGTAATCCTTGTCATGTCCGGCGGAGCGATAGGTGCAGCACTGCGCTATGGCCTGTCGCGTGCGCTGCCTGTGAACGTCGGGGGTTGGCCGTGGCCGACCTTTGCCGTGAACCTGCTCGGCGGACTGGCCATGGGTTTGCTGGCGGCGTGGTTGGTGCGCGGCGATGGAGCCGCAGAGCCGTTGCGTCTGTTTCTGGGCGTGGGTGTTTTGGGCGGCTTTACGACGTTCAGCGCCTTCAGCCTTGAAATGGCGGAGATGGTGCAACGTGGGCAGGGAATGATGGCGGCGGCATATGCTGCGGTTTCGGTAATATTGGCATTGGGTGCGGTCTTCGCCGGAATGATGCTGGCAAGGACAATTTGGACATGAGTAAGCAAGACGAAAAAGGCATTCGGCAATTCGTCGTCGCCCCTGATGATGATGGCATTCGCCTGGACCGTTGGTTTAAACGGCATTTGCCCGATGCATCGTTCAACATCGTGTCGCGTTGGGCGCGCACGGGGCAGCTGCGTGTTGATGGCAAGCGCGCGACGCCGGGTGATCGTCTGTTGGCGGGGCAAACGCTGCGCGTGCCGCCGGCTGATGCGTCGGCATCCTCCAGCGCGCGTCCGGTGCGCAAGCGCCGTGATCTGACCGAAGACGAAATGGAATTCGCGCTGAGCATGGTGATCCACAAGGATGACGCCGCGCTCGTGATCAACAAACCCGCTGGCCTCGCGACGCAGGGCGGCACCAAGACCGAGAACCATGTTGATGGTTTGCTCGACGCCTTAGGATTTGAACTCGATAACCGGCCAAAGCTGGTGCACCGTTTGGACAAGGACACGTCGGGCGCGCTTTTGCTCGCGCGCACGTCGCGGTCGGCAGGGCATTTTGCCAAGGCATTTTCCTCACGCACCGCGCGCAAGGTGTATTGGGCGTTGGTCGTTGGCGTGCCTGACATCGCCGATGGTTTCATCGACCTGCCGATTGGCAAGCAGCCCGGCAGCGGCGGCGAGAAAATGCATGTCAATGAAAAGGACGGCCAGTCGGCCCGCACCCGTTATCGCATCGTCGAACGCGCGGGCAACGCCACCGCCTGGGTGGAATTGCAGCCTTATACCGGACGCACGCACCAGTTGCGCGTGCATATGGCCGCGATTGGCCACCCGATTGTCGGTGACGGCAAATATGGCGGTAAGGACGCGTTTCTGACCGGCACGATCAGCCGCAAAATGCATTTGCACGCGCGCCGTATCCGCATCGACCATCCATCGGGACATCAGATTGACGTTCGCGCCGACATGCCGCCGCATATGAAGTCGAGTTTCGACGATTTGGGCTTCGACATCGAAATGGGCGATGCACTTGTGCTTGATGCACCGAAGTTCAGCGAAACCGCCGAAGGCAAAAAGCGCGTTGCCGCCAATATCGCCAAATCCGCGCGCAAGGAACGCAAGGGCGAACGCCGCTCGCGCGGCTCCGTGTCGGATAAGCCCAAGGACAATAAGCGCAGCCAAATGGCCGCCGGCAAGAAAATCGCCGCCAAAAAACCCGTGATCAAAAAAGTCGCCGGCAAAAAACCGGCGGGGAAGAAGGTCACGTCAAAGGGTAAGCCCTGATGCATCCCAATGCTGCATTTCGTTGGGAGGATCGCGACGCCATGCGCGCTTTGGCCAAGGATATCGGCTTTGGCATGTTATTCCTGAATACCCCCGATGGGCCGCATGTGGCGCATCTGCCATTTGTATTTCTGGACGATGATCGCATCGGTTTCCATATGGCGCGCAACAATGCGATTGCGCGCTATCTAGACGGCGCAGAGGCATTGTTCGTGATAAACGGGCCTGACGGTTATATCAGCCCCGATTATTACGGCATTCCTGACCAGGTGCCGACATGGAATTATGTGGCGATTGAGCTTGTGGGCTCCGTCCGGAAAATGGACGAAGCGGCGTTGATTGCCCAATCCGATGCGCTGTCACATCATCAAGAATTGAAGCTGGCCCCCAAACCCGTTTGGACGCGCGCCAAAATGGCCGACGGCATGTTTGAAAAAATGCTGCGCGGGATTTACGGTTTTGAAATGCACATCACGACTTGGCGCAGCACTTTAAAGCTTGGCCAAAGCAAAGCCGAAGCTGTGCGGATATCCGCCGCAGATGGCGCAGAGGACGCCGGCAACGTTGCCATCGCCAATGCTATGCGTAACCTCACGCCATGATAAAACTCGCCATTTTTGATTGCGACGGCACGCTGGTCGACAGTCAGGCAAATATTTGCATGGCGATGGAGCATGCCTTTGAAGAGGCGGGGCTGACGCCGCCGATGCGGCATGAAACGCGGCGTGTGGTCGGATTGTCTTTGGTGGAATCGATGCGGATGTTGTTGCCCGAAGCAGCCGACGAACTGCACCATGATTTGGCTGACAAATACCGTTCGGCATTTTGGGCATTGCGCAGCAATGGTCTGGTCGATGAACCATTATATGACGGCATTGCCGCGCTTTTATCCTCTCTGGATGAAAGCGGTTGGATGCTGGGCGTCGCTACCGGAAAGTCCGACCGTGGTCTAACACGTTGCCTCGACCATCACGCACTCCGGCCATTGTTCGTCACATTGCAGACCGC
>DBOA01000020.1:5253-5843 GCA_002299195.1 Sphingomonadales bacterium UBA658 | reverse complement strand
GCGATTAAAGTCCGGGCCGAAAATGTCGGCGCATATAATCCGCCTGTTTTTTACAATGTTTTCCAACGCGGTGAAAACCCGACCCATGGCGAAGTATTGGCTATCATGGACAATTGGGAAGGGTCCAAATCCCGCGCAATGGTCGACCGGCTGCGTAAGAAATTCGACGATATATCTGGGGCACGTATCAAGCTGGTATTGTTCCAAAACGGCGCGCCGATAAACGCGCCTGTGGAATTCCGGGTATATGGCCCCGACCAAGACGAGCTGAAACGCGTCGCAGCCAAAATGGAGTTGGCGCTGCGCGAAACGCCCGGGGCAAGAGACATTAACAACCCAGTTGCCTTTGACCGCATTGACCTGGATATCCGGGTCGATGACGCAAAAGCGGCCCTGCTGGAGGTGCCCGCAGGGGCCGCACGCCGCGCGGTCCGACTGGCCATCAGCGGTGAACGTGCCGGCACATTTAGGGACGAGGAGGGCGACAGCTACCCTATCATCGTGCGGCATCCCCTTATCGATACCCAGCCCATATCGGCGCTGGAATCGATCTATGTGTCCAACCGAAGCGGGCAGGCCGTTTCGTTGGC
>DBOA01000020.1:0-4868 GCA_002299195.1 Sphingomonadales bacterium UBA658 | reverse complement strand
AACGTCAGCGTGACGGCGCAGGTATCCGACGGTGCGGTGATTTCAAAGGTGAACTTGGACGCGCAGAAGAAGATGGACGCCATTCCCCTTAAGCCGGGATACAGCATAGGGGTCGGCGGAGAGGCGGAAAAAATCAACGAGACATTTGCTGGTTTTGGCCCGGTTGTCATCGTGGCCCTATTTAGCATCTTCGCCATTCTAGTGGCTGAATTTGGCCGGTTCAAAGAGGCTTTGGTTGTCGCGGGCGTTATCCCGCTGGGTACGTTCGGTGGCCTCATCGCGCTTGTTGTTACCGGCAACAATCTATCGTTCTTGGCCGTCATTGGTTTTATCGCGCTCATCGGCATCGAAATTAAAAATTCGATCCTGCTGGTCGATTTCACCAGCCAATTGCGCGCCAGCGGCTATGCGCTGCGTGAGGCGATTGAAAAGGCGGGAGAGGTCCGTTTCCTTCCGGTGTTGCTGACATCGGTAACGGCCATTGGCGGGCTTATGCCACTCGCGCTTTTTGGCGGTAGTTTGTACGGGCCATTGGCAATTGTATTGATCGGGGGGTTGATTTCTTCGACTGTGCTATCACGTATTGTCACACCGGCCATGTATCTGCTGGTGGTACGCGGGGATGTCCCGAAGGCGCCGGATTCCATTCAAGCTTAAGGATAAGCACATGTCACATGATGAAGCGATTTTCGCCGGCGGTTGTTTCTGGTGCACCGAAGCTGTTTTTGGCCAGCTGAATGGCGTGCACAGCGTTCAAAGCGGATATATTGGCGGGACAACGGTTGATCCTACATATAAAGAGGTTTGCGGCGGTCAAACCGGGCATGCGGAAGCCATCCGCATTGCCTTTGATGCCGAAGTCATCAGCTACGCCGATTTGCTGGAGATATTTTTTGCGACGCACGATCCGACGCAATTAAACCGTCAGGGGAATGACGTCGGGACGCAATATCGGTCGGCAATTTTCCCGTTGAACGATGATCAACGTGCGACCGCTGAAGCAGGCATTAAGAAAGCCGCCGCGGACTGGCCATCGCCGATCGTCACCACGATTGAAGGCCCTGCAACTTGGTATCCAGCCGAAGATTATCATCAGGAATATTGGGAGGGTGAAGGTCAACGGAACGCATATTGCCTGGCTGTCATTCCACCCAAGTTGGCAAAGCTTAAAAAGGGATTTGCCCAACGGCTCGCCAACTCCGCATAGACAATGCAGATTGGCGCGTTAAGTATACGTCATGACATATAAACCTGTTCGAAAAGCTGTATTCCCGGTCGCTGGTCTCGGCACCCGCTTTTTGCCAGCGACTAAGGCCATTCCGAAAGAAATGCTGCCGATCGTCGACAGTCCGCTCATCCAATATGCGGTCGATGAGGCGCGTGAAGCGGGTATCGAGCAGATGATATTCGTGACGGGCCGCTGTAAGAGCGCAATCGAAGACCATTTCGACATCGCGTTCGAACTTGAGCATACAATGTTGGCGCGTGGCAAAGACACATCGGTGTTGGCGAGCTCACGCCTGACACCCGGCAACTGCGTGTATGTTCGGCAACAGGAACCACTGGGACTTGGGCACGCCATCTGGTGCGCGCGCGACATCATTGGCGATGAGCCCTTCGCCATATTCCTTCCCGATGAGTTTATGCATGGCTCGCCGGGATGTATGAAGCAGATGGTCGACGCCTATCAGAACATTGGCGGCAACGTTATCAGCGTGCTTGAAGTGCCCCGACATGCCGTGTCCAGCTACGGCGTTATTGCCCCCGGCGAGGCGCGCGGTGCGATTACGGAGGTGCTCGGCCTGGTTGAAAAGCCAAAGGTTGAGGACGCGCCATCGAACCTGATCGTTTCGGGCCGTTACATCCTTCAGCCCGAAGTGATGCATATATTGGAAGGCCAAGAAAAAGGTGCTGGTGGCGAGATACAGCTGACTGATGCCATGGCGCAGATGCTCGGCAAGCAACCTTTCCATGCCGTCACATTTGACGGAAATCGTTATGACTGCGGATCAAAAGTAGGTTACATCGAAGCCAACTTGGCTGTAGCGTTGCAAAGAGCTGATATGGCAGACGAAGTTCGCGCCATTGCGGTCAATTTGTTAAAATAGGCCTGTTGCAAGAGTTATTGGGGGGTTCGAAATGCGTCTGATTGTTTGTGCTTTGCTGTGTGTGCTCCTCCAAGGATGCGTTGCTTCGATCGTGTCCAATGTTACGAACGCACCGATGAAAGCCGTTTCAAAGACCTTAGATGTTTTGACGACCAGTCGAGCGGAAGCTGATGAAAAACGCGGCCGTGAAATGCGGAAACGCGACGAAGCTCTTGGGAAGCTCAGCCGTAAACGTGCCAAGGAGAATAAACGCTGTGCCGACGGTGATCGAGGCGCCTGCGAAAAGGCAGCGGATCTGAGCGATCAGATTGAGCGGGAAAAGAATCGCACACGGTAAGCGCATTTGTCTGCCAACCGGTAATGGCTGTCGACCAACAGCCAATTTGCATCAAAACTTTGTATCTCGTCGATTGCCACGCTTTTTGGTCGAACGCAGCTTTCGCCCAAGCGTAGCCGTCCGTTAAGGCACCGGCAAAGACCGACGGGGAAGATGCCCGCGGGTTTCGTGGAGGGTTAATGCGCGTTTTTGAACTACATCTGGCACTGTTGACGACGGCTATGGCTGTGATGGCTGTACCGTCGCAAGCTGTTGCCAATGACAGCGGCGCAAAGGCCGAGGCATCTTCAGTTCGGGCCGGTAGCCGGCAATTCACACCCGATTTTTTCACCACCTACGCCCCCGTCACCGCGCTCGACATGGTGAAGCGCATCCCGGGGTTTTCCATCAGTGAAGGCGAAGGGCGTCGCGGTTTTGGCGAAAATGCCGGTAATGTTCTGATCGATGGAGACCGGCCATCCACAAAGTCTGATGACGTGTGGACGATGCTGTCCCGGATTCCGGCAAGTCAGGTCGAATATATTGAGTTGTCTGAGCAGGCCGGCGCGGACACCGAAACGCAGGGGCAAGGGCAAGTCATAAATATCGTCCGTAAGCGGACTGCAAAGGTCGGCGGCACCTATGAAGGGACGATCATCGCTGGAACCCGCTATGGTTTCCAGCCATCATTGAACGCGTCGGCAACGCTGCGGCGGGGCGAAACAAGCTATGAACTGAACCTGTCATCTTATTCTGAACGGGTCTACGGATTTGGCCCCGAAGATTTTAAGACAGGCTCAGCTGTCTTGCTGGAACGGCGCATTTACAATGGCACAGGCGGGAATGACCAAGTGGCCCTTGGCGGCGCCGTCAAAACCAAATTGGGCGACAGCAAGGTAAACCTTAACGGCCAAGTGCGCTGGGATGACAGTTTCGACATTCGGGAGGCGGATTATTTCAATGGCTCCGGTGTGGACACCGCTGATGAGCTTTTGCTGCGTGGCGGCCCCGTTAGCGACATAAGCTATGAAGTCGGCGGCGACATTGAATTTTCTGCTGCGCCGAAGACAAACACCAAAATTGTCGCACTGTATCGATCAGGGCACGAAAGCGCCTATAGCAGCATCGAAATCGCCCGCATGGGGCAGCCGGTGACGTTGTTTGAAACGCGCAGCCGCAATACGCCCACAGAAGCCGTTATACGCATCCAGAATGACTGGAGTGGGGTGAGGAGGCACGCAGTCCAATTCGGCGCTGAGATCGCTTATAATCGCCTTGACGCACGTTTCAGCGTGGCCAATTCGGTCGCAGGATCGGTGACCAGTTTCCCGGCATCCGATGTCCTCGTTCAAGAAACGCGGTTTGAACCATTTGTCAGTGACGTATGGACACTTGGCCCATCCTGGAAAGTTGAAGCAGGTGCGATTGCAGAATTTTCCAAACTGACCTTGTCTGGCGACAGTATAGCAGAGCGGAGCTTTCAATTTATCAAGCCCCGCGCGATTGCGACGTGGACGATCAACCCGCAAACCACTTTGGAATTACGCGCCGAACGTCAGGTTGCGCAGCTGAACTTCAATGAGTTTGCGACGTCGGTCGATGTGACTGTTGGCAATCAGGTTGACGCTGGCAACGCGGATCTGGTTCCCGAAAAAACAACGACTTTCTCCGGCCTTATCCGTCACAAGTTTCTGGAACGCGGCAGCATTCAGTTCCGTGGCGATTATCAGTTGGTCAGCGATACCCAAGATCTTGTGCCCATCACTGTCCGTGACAGTAATGGCGCCATCACGGCCCAATTTGACGGCACCGGGAACATCGGCAAAAGCAAGCGATGGAATGCCGAGCTGGAGGTAACATTACCACTGGATTGGCTGACACAGCCCATTGGGTTCGCGGGCATCGAAGCCAAATATATTGGCCATTATCACGGTAGCAAAGTGACTGATCCCGTCACGGGTCTGAACCGCCGTATGTCCAACCGTCCATTGTGGCACCAACAATGGGATATTCGTTATGACATGGCCGACCTTGGCCTTGTTTACGGCGCATCTTTCAGTGTGCAGGAACCGAATTACGCCTATTTCTTCAACGAGATCAGGCGCCAGCATGAGGGCACGCGATCGACGCTATTTATCGAATATAGCAAGTTCAGCCTAGGAACACTGCGTTTCCAAGTGACCGACATGGCGGGTTTCCATCGTGACCGGCTTATTTATGCGGGAACGCGGGCATCGGGAGAGCTCGATCAGATCGTGAACCGGAAACGCAGCCTTGATCCGCTGCTTCAATTGACGTTGTCCGGGAAATTCTGATTATTCGCTGCGTAACGCTTCAATCGGCGAAAGACGCGATGCCCTGATGGCCGGCTAGCCGCCAAATAGGATGCCGATGACTGCGGAAAACGCGACGGACATTAATGCCGTGTCCAACCCGACCGGGGC
>DBOA01000198.1 GCA_002299195.1 Sphingomonadales bacterium UBA658 | reverse complement strand
GCGGGCCGTTATGAAAAAGTCGCCTTGTCCGACAATGTCCGGTTTGTCGGCAATGTGACCGTCGGCAAAGATGTCAGCATCGACGAACTTCAGACATTGTATGACGCGGTCATTCTCGCCACAGGCGCGCCGAATGATCGTCCGTTGGATATCGCTGGCGCAGATCTGCCGGGCGTTTTTGGCAGCGCTGCCTTTGTCGGCTGGTATAATGGCCACCCTGATTATGCGGACCTTAAGCCGCCATTGGATGGCCGGCATGTCGTCATTGTCGGCAATGGCAACGTCGCATTGGATGTTGCGCGTATATTGTCCAAAACGCGCGCCGAATTTGACGGTTCGGACATTGTCAGCCATGCGCTCGATGGGCTTGATCATTCCGCTGTTGAGGACATCACCATCTTGGGACGGCGTGGTCCGCACCAGATTGCGATGACGCCAAAGGAACTGGGCGAGCTCGCGCATTTGCAGCGGGCTACACCGCGGGTCGACAAGGATGATCTGCCAGACATCGGCGAGGATGCGCTGTTGGAACCCGGCATTCGCAAGTCCGTCACGCATCTGCGCGAATTCGCCGCCATTCCAGAGGCGTTTCGCGCGGATAAAGTGATCAGCATCAATTTCGACTTTTTTGCTGCCTCCGTCGCGATTGAGGGCGATGGCAAAGTGCAGCGCGTTCGCGTGGAGCGCATGCGGCTGGATGACCAGTATCGCAGTGTTGGCACGGGCGAAAGCTACACCATCGATTGTTCTATGGTCATCAGCTGCATTGGCTATCAAACGCCGCCCATTGACGGCGTGCCCTATGAACATGGCCGCGGCCGCTTTGCCAACATGGACGGCAGGATATTGCCGGGGCTCTATTGCGTCGGCTGGGCCCGGCGTGGCCCATCCGGCACCATCGGTACGAACCGGCCCGACGGCTACAATATCATTGATACCGTGGCGGAGGATATGGCCATAAGCGCCGACAAAGATGGTCGTGCCGGTCTGGATGCACTGCTGGCATTACGCAAGGTCGACATTGTCACATTCAGCGACTGGAAGAAAATTGAAGAGGCAGAGATTGCCCGTGCCCGCGACGGCGCCCCGCGCGAAAAGTTCGTCCGTATCGAAGACATGATTGCCGCCAGCCATTAATTTGGCCCCGCCTATGTTGATGTCATCATAATTACTTTAATGCTGCGCTAAACCTCTCCTTTGGGCGAGTTATTGGAGGACGCAGCATGTTCAAAACCATTGGCATCATTACCGGCGTGGACGCCGAAGCTGCTGCGTTGTTCCCCGGCCAAAGCGCCAATAGCGAGCCGTTGCACGGTTTCATGGTCCGTCAGGTCCAATCCGGCGGCCGCAATATCGCGATCACCTGCAGCGGCATTGGCAAAGTGAATGCGGCAATGGCGGCGATGATGCTGGTCGAACATTATCATGCGGATTTGCTGTTGGTGGTCGGCACCGCGGGTAAATTGAGCGAACATGACGGCCATTGTTTCCAGATCACGCAAGCCGTGCAGGGGGATTATGGTGCCTCGCGTGCAAGCGGGTTTGTGCATTATCGGGCTGGGGCATGGCCGATAGGGGAGGCGCATGCCGAACCCTATCACGCCGCAATCATGCCAGAGACAGGGCTGCCGAAAGTGCGCATCATCACAAATGACTGCTTCATGGAAAACGACGACCATCGCAGCCGCCTGCACCGCGTCCTTGGCGGCGACATCATCGATATGGAAACCGCGGCCGTTGCCCAAGCCGCGGCCCGCATGGACGTGCCATGGGCCGCGATTAAGGCGACGAGCGACAATGCCAATGGCGACAGCTCAGGCGATTTCCAAGCCAATTTAAAACGCGCCTCCCGCCAAGCCGCCGAGGCGACCGAACGGATGATATCGGCGCTGTAATTGGCTTAAATCAGCAAGCCCACGGCATGAATGACGATGCCCGCCATGCCGCCTACTAATGTGCCGTTAATGCGGATGAATTGGAGGTCGCTGCCCACGGCATTTTCGACGCGGTCGGTGATGGTTGAGGCGTCCCAGCGGGCCACAGTGTCGGAAACGAGCGTCACGATATTGTCGCCGTAATTTTCGGTGGTGCCGACAATCGCGCGGCGCGCGAAGCGGTTGATTTGGAGTTTTAGGCCAGAATCTTCCTGAAGCCTGCCGCCAAGTTTGATCAGGGCGTCGCCAAAACTGCCCGCCAACGCGGCATCGGGATTGCGCGCAGCCTTTAACAAGCCATCGCGGCCTTGGTCCCACAGGCTGTTGATCCATTTGCCCATCGCGGGGTTTTCGAGCAGCTGCCCCTTCCAATGCGCGACCTTTGCCTGCAATTCCTTGTCATGGCGTAGGTCGTGCGCAAGGCTAGCGAGGCCCTCTTCGCCCTTTGCACGTAAAGGATGATCGGGGTCTTCCGCCATTTCGTGCAGCAGCTTGTTCAGCCCATTGACGATGGCATTGGCCAATTTGTCGTCAAGGCCCGTCCAGCGCATGATCGTGTTGGCGCGTTCCTCCACCATGTGACGAATGAGATGCTCATTGGCCTCCAGCGTGGCGGAGGCCCATTTGATGATGCCGTCGAGCACAGGAATATGGCGGCGCTCGCGGATCATCGCGGTCAACAATTGGCCGAGCAGCGGGGCAATATCCAACTTGTCGAGCTGCTTGCGGATTGCGCCTTTGGCCACACCGCCAAGCCGTTCATCATCGAGCGCGGCGATGATATCACCCAACAGGCGCGAGGCACCCATGCGCATGCGGCCTTCGCCGCCGGCAGGTGCACTCAAAAATTTGCCCATTGCACCCGCGACATCCATGCGTTGCACACGGCGCGCAACAACCTTGGTCGTCAGAAAGTTGGTGCGCAGAAAGCTTGCAAGCGTTCGGCCAAGCCGTTCCTTATTGTTCGGAATGATCGCGGTGTGCGGAATGGGGATGCCAAGCGGGTGGCGGAACAGGGCGGTGACGGCAAACCAGTCGGCCAGACCGCCGACTATGCCAGCCTCTGCAAAGGCGCGCAGAAAGCCCCAATGGCCGTCATAACGCGTTTCCATATATTTGCCGAAGACGAACAAAGCTGCCATCGCCAACAGCAAGGCCGTGGCGATATTCCGCATTTGACGCAGTTCAGCATCGCGTTCGGCGTAGCGGATTTTCTCCGACTGTCCCAGTTTATCGGCAGATTTCACATCACTGCCTTAGCCAAGGCCTGCCAAGCTGCCAAGTAAAGCGTCACTCCGCAGGCTGAAGTCCGCCGAGGTCGTCCATGCCCGCTGTTTTGCCAGTTGCCTTTGCGGGCGCGGCGGCGGGCGGAGCGACATCTTCGCCATGCTTGTCGGGATCATAGGTCAGCAAACGTGTGCGCAACCATGGGCCAATGCGCTTTTCAAAGCCATCGGCAAGGCTGAATCCCGCGGGAACGATCAGCAAGGTCAGCAGGGTCGAGACGATCAGGCCGCCGATCACGACGGTGCCCATTGGCGAGCGCCACTGGCCGTCGCCGCCAAGCGAGAGCGCGGTTGGCACCATGCCAGCGGTCATCGCGACCGTGGTCATGACGATTGGCTGCGCACGTTTATGGCCAGCTTCCATGATCGCCTGGAACTTGGGAACACCGCGCGCCATTTCTTCAATCGCAAAGTCGATCAGCAGAATGGAGTTTTTCGCAACGATGCCAAAGAGCATCAATATGCCGATGAACACAGGCATGGAGATTGGCTGTCCAACAAGGCCAAGGGCAATCAAACCGCCCAATGGAGCCAAGAGCAGCGAGCCCATATTGACCAATGGTGACATGAAGCGATGGTACAAAAGCACCAGAACCGCGAACACCAGCAAGGTTCCGGAAATCAGCGCCACGAGGAAGTCGCCTTGCATTTCCTGTTCCCATTCCTGACTGCCAAAGGGCGCGCGCGACACGCCCGTGGGCAGATTTTTCATGATAGGCAGGTTGTTGATCTTTGCGTCCGCAACCGATGACACAATGCCAGGGGCAAAATCCGCGCCGATGAAGATGCGGAAATTCTGGTTCCGGCGTTG